>NZ_JBGWAB010000005.1:0-155864 GCF_041862025.1 Streptomyces sp. AB3(2024) | reverse complement strand
AAAATAATACTTATAATATTGTGATACGGGGGGGGCCGCGGCGGGGGGGGGGGGCCGCGCCCCCCCCCCCCCCCCCCCCCCCCCCCCCCCCTTCTCCATTTGGCCGAATGATTAGGTTAGGCTAACCTAATCATTACACCCCACCCGCTTCTCCCCCTGCCCGGAGGAAAGTTGATGCGCTCGCATCTGCTGAACGAGACGACCGCGGACCTCTACCGGCGCTCCGTCACCGAGGGCGTCGACCGCGTCGCCGCCAAACTCGCGACCACGGAACAACCCCACACCGGCATGTCCGTCGACGAGCTCGCCCCGGTCATCGCCTCGATCGACCTCGACACCCCGCTGGCCGACACCGCGGCCGCACTCGACGAGCTCGAAGGCGTCTACCTCCGTGACGCGGTCTACTTCCACCACCCCCG
The DNA here is from genome assembly GCF_041862025.1 of Streptomyces sp. AB3(2024). Taxonomy (NCBI): domain Bacteria; kingdom Bacillati; phylum Actinomycetota; class Actinomycetes; order Kitasatosporales; family Streptomycetaceae; genus Streptomyces; species Streptomyces sp. AB3(2024). Next base: position 155,445 of record NZ_JBGWAB010000005.1, on the reverse strand, counting down.
CTACCTGGGCCACCTCAACTGCCCGGTGGTCATCCCCGCGGTGGTCGGCGAAGCGGTCCTCTCGGCCGTCAACTCCTCGCTCGACACCTGGGACCAGTCCATCGGCGGCACGCTCATCGAGCGCCGCCTGATCGACTGGACCGCCCTCCGCATCGGCCTGGGCGAGGGCGCCGACGGCATCTTCACCTCCGGCGGCAGCCAGTCGAACTTCCACGCGCTGCTCCTGGCCCGCGACGAGGCCTGCCGCATCGTCATGAAGCGCGCCCTGGACGAGGGAGTCGAGCTCACCAAGGCCGAACTGCTGCCGAAGCTTCGCATCTTCACCTCCGAGGCCAGCCATTTCAGCGTCCAGAAGTCGGCCGCCATGCTCGGTCTCGGCTACGAGGCGGTCATCTCCGTCCCGGTCGACCGCAACCGCCGCATGGACACCTCGGTGCTCGCCCTGGAGCTGGAGAACCTCGCCTCCGAGGGCCTCTTCCCGATGGCCGTCGTCGCCACCGCCGGCACCACCGACTTCGGGTCCATCGACCCGCTCCCCGAGATCGCCCGCCTGACCTCCGAGCACTCCGCGTGGATGCACGTGGACGCCGCCTACGGCTGCGGACTGCTGGTCTCCCCCACCCGCCGGCACCTCCTCGACGGCATCGAGCGCGCCGACTCGGTCACGGTCGACTACCACAAGTCCTTCTTCCAGCCCGTGAGTTCCAGCGCGATGCTGGTCCGCGACCGCGACACCCTCAAGCACGCCACGTACCACGCGGACTACCTCAACCCGCGACGGATGGCCGAGGAGCGGATCCCGAACCAGGTCGACAAGTCGATCCAGACCACGCGCCGTTTCGACGCCCTCAAGCTCTGGATGACCCTGCGCGTCATGGGCGCCGACGGCCTCGGCTCGCTCTTCGACGAGGTCATCGACCTGGCCGCGGCCGGCTACGAGGTCATCGAGGCCGACCCGCGCTTCGAGGTCGTCGTCCGCCCCCAGATCTCCACCCTGGTCTTCCGCTACGTCCCCACCGGCGGCGAGTACCGCGCGGACCTCCTCGACGAGGCCCAGCTGCACGCCCGCAAGGCCCTGTTCGCCTCCGGTGAGGCCGTCGTGGCCGGCACCAAGGTGGACGGCCGCCAGTACCTGAAGTTCACCCTCCTCAACCCGCAGACCACGACGTCCGACATCGCGGCCGTCCTCGACCTCCTCGCCGCACACGCCGAGCAGTTCCTGGGAGAATCCCTTGCCGTCCACCGTTAAGCCCCACGACTTCATCGGCATCGGCCTCGGTCCCTTCAACCTGGGACTCGCCTGCCTGACCGCGCCGATCGACGAGCTCAACGGCCTCTTCATCGAGTCGAAGCCGCACTTCGAGTGGCACGCCGGCATGTTCCTCGACGGTGCGCACCTGCAGACGCCCTTCATGTCGGACCTGGTCACCCTCGCCGACCCGACCTCGCCCTTCTCCTTCCTGAACTACCTGAAGGACAAGGACCGGCTGTACTCCTTCTACATCCGCGAGAACTTCTACCCGCTGCGCGCCGAGTACAACGACTACTGCCGCTGGGCCGCCGACCGGCTCGACAACGTCCTGTACTCCACCTCGGTCACCGAGGTCACCCACGACGAGGCCGCCGGCCTCTACGAGGTCCGCACGGACAAGGGCGAGACCCACCTCGCCCGCCGCCTGGTCCTGGGCACCGGCACCTCGCCCCACGTCCCGCGGGCCTGCGCGGACCTCGGCGGCGACTTCCTGCACAACTCGGCCTACATGCAGAACAAGGCGGAGCTGCAGAAGAAGAAGTCGATCACCCTGATCGGCTCCGGCCAGAGCGCGGCCGAGATCTACTACGACCTCCTCGCCGAGATCGACGCGTACGGCTACCAGCTGAACTGGGTCACCCGCTCCCCGCGCTTCTTCCCCCTCGAATACACCAAGCTGACGCTGGAGATGACCTCCCCGGAGTACGTGGACTACTTCCACGCCCTCCCGGAGGACACCCGCTACCGCCTGGAGACCCAGCAGAAGAACCTCTTCAAGGGCATCGACGGCGACCTGATCAACGAGATCTTCGACCTGCTCTACCAGAAGAAGATCAGCATGCCGGGCCCCGTCCCGACCACCCTGCTGACCAACACCTCCCTGAACAGCACGGCGTACGACACCACCACGGGCACCTACACCCTGGGGCTGCGCCAGGAGGAGCAGGAGCGGGACTTCTCCCTCTCCACCGAGGGCCTGGTCCTCGCCACCGGCTACAAGTACGTCGTCCCCGGCTTCCTGGAGCCGGTCCGCGACCGCCTGAACTTCGACGGTCACGGCCGCCTCGACGCGGGCCGCAACTACAGCGTGGACACGACCGGCCGGGGCGTCTACCTCCAGAACGGCACGACCCACAACCACTCCATCACCTCGCCCGACCTGGGCATGGCCGCGTACCGCAACGCGTACATCGTCGGTGAGCTGCTCGGCCGCGAGTACTACAAGGTCGAGAAGTCCATCGCGTTCCAGCAGTTCGCGGCCCCGGAAGGCACGCACGCATGAGCACCACCACCGAGATCCTCTTCACCCGCACCGACGCCGTCCTCGGGACCTTCGCGATCCGTCCCCTGGACCCGTTCGCCGACGCGGAGCTGCTGCACGGCTGGGTCACCGACCCGAAGGCCGCGTTCTGGATGATGCAGGACGCCACCCTCACCGAGGTGGAGCGCGAGTACGTGCGCATCACCACGCACGAGCACCACCAGGCCTTCATCGGCCTGCACGAGGGCCGGCCCGCCTTCCTCATGGAGAGCTACGACCCGGCGCACCTGGAGCTGGTCGGCCTCTACGACGCCGAGCCCGGCGACGTCGGCATGCACTTCCTGGTCGCCCCGACCGACACCCCGGTCAGCGGCTTCACCCGCGCCGTGATCACCACGGTGATGGCCTCGCTCTTCGCCGACCCGGCGAACCTCCGCGTCGTCGTCGAGCCGGACGTCCGCAACAAGGCCGTCCACGCCCTCAACGAGGCGGTCGGCTTCGTCCCCGAGCGCGAGGTCGTCAAGCCGGAGAAGACCGCCCTGCTCAGCTTCTGCACCCGCGAGCAGTTCGAGGCCACCCAGCGGGAGTCGATATGAGCCTGTCCGACGCCATCTCCCACCTCTCCCCGGAGCTGTGGGCCCGCGCGAACCGCGCCCTGGTCCGCAAGGCACTCGCCGAGTTCTCCCACGAGCGCCTGCTGACCCCGAAGCTCCTGGACTCGGGCCTGTACTCGGTCCTCAGCGACGACGCCGCCGTCGAGTACCGCTTCGCCGCGACCCTGCACGCGCTGGACCACTGGTCGGTGGACGAGGCCTCCATCACCCGTCACCGCGACGGCGGGCCGGCCGACCTGGACGCCCTCGACTTCCACATCGAGCTCCGGGAGACCCTGGGCCTGAGCGCGGAGGTCCTGCCCGTCTACCTGGAGGAGATCTCCTCCACCCTGGCGGGCTCGGGCTACAAGTACACCAAGCCACAGGTCTCCTCCGCCGTCCTCGCGAAGTCCTCCTTCCAGGACATCGAGACCGGCATGACCGAGGGCCACCCCTGTTTCGTCGCCAACAACGGCCGTCTCGGCTTCGGCGTGCACGAGTACCTCTCGTACGCCCCGGAGACCGCGAGCCCGGTCCACCTGGTGTGGGTCGCCGCCCGCAGGGACGTGTCCACCTTCACGGCGGGCGCGGGCCTGGACCACGACGCCTTCGTCCGCGAGGAGCTCGGCGAGGACGCCCTCACCCTCTTCTCGGCGAAGATGACCTCCCTCGGCCTGGACCTCGCCGACTACCACCTGCTGCCCGTGCACCCCTGGCAGTGGTGGAACAAGACCACGGTCACCTTCGCCGCCGAGATCGCGAACCGCCGCCTGGTCCTGCTGGGCGAGGGCTCCGACGCCTACCTCGCGCAGCAGTCGATCCGCACCTTCTTCAACACCACCACCCCCACGAAGCACTACGTGAAGACCGCCATCTCGGTCCTCAACATGGGCTTCATGCGCGGCCTTTCGGCGGCGTACATGGAGGCCACCCCGGCCATCAACGACTGGCTGCACCAGCTGATCGAGAACGACGAGGTCCTGCGGTCGGTCGACTTCTCGATCATTCGCGAGCGCGCCGCGATCGGCTACCACCACCGCCAGTACGAGCGCGCGACGGACCGCTACTCCCCGTACCGCAAGATGCTCGCCGCGCTGTGGCGCGAGTCCCCGGTGAACTTCGTCCGGGGCGAGGAACGCCTGGCGACGATGGCCTCCCTCCTGCACGTGGACGCGGACGGCAAGTCATTCGTCGGCGCCCTGATCGAGGAGTCGGGCCTCACCCCGGCCGAGTGGCTGTCCTCCTACCTCCGGGCCTACCTCGTCCCCCTCCTCCACTGCTTCTACCAGTACGACCTCGCGTACATGCCGCACGGCGAGAACACGATCCTCGTCATCGAGGGCGGCGTCGTTCAGCGGGCGATCTTCAAGGACATCGCCGAGGAGATCGTGGTCATGGACGCGGACGCGGTCCTGCCGCCCGCGGTCGAGCGGGTCCGGGCGGACATCCCGGAGGACATGAAACTGCTGTCGGTCTTCACGGACGTCTTCGACTGCTTCTTCCGCTTCCTCGGCCCGATCCTCGCCACCGAGGGCATCTGTGAGGAGGACACCTTCTGGAAGGCCGTGGCCGACTGCGCCCACGCCTACCAGGACTCGGTCCCGGCCCTCGCGGACCGCTTCGAGCGCTACGACCTCTTCGCGCCGGAGTTCCAGCTGTCCTGCCTCAACCGCCTGCAGCTGCGCAACAACAAGCAGATGGTGGACCTCGCCGACCCGTCGGCGGCCCTCCAGCTGGTCGGCACCCTCAAGAACCCCGTCGCGCCCTTCGCCCGGCGCTGACGGCCCCGGGCCGGGCACTCCCCGAATACGGTCCCTTCGGGGAGTGCCCCGGCCTCCTACGGTGTCGGGAACACTCCCGGCCCGAACCGCACCGGGTCGTGCCAGGGCTGCGTGCCCACGACCCACGCGACGTTCAGGAACCCGTCCTTGTCCACGGCCGGCGCGGTCAGCAGATGTCTAGGGCCGCCCACCCGACGCGGCGACCGGGCTGTGGGCTGCTCGGCCGAAACGGTCCGCACCGCTCACCGACCGGACGCCACCCACGCTCACCCGAAGGCGCCGCCCCCGAACCCCCGGGCCGCCCGGCCGCCCTCGGCCCCTCCGGGCTGCGGCACGGCGGCCCGGGGCAGCAGCCGCGCGAACACCAGCTCCAGCACACCGACGGTGTCCAGCCGCGCCAGACCGCCGGTCATGCCGTCCAGGAACACGACGCTGCCGTTGTGGTTGTGCGCGTACAGCAGGTGCCCGCTTACCTCGGTGCCGCCGATCACCCGGCGCACCCACACGACGCCCTGGGTGTCAGGGCCGGTCTCCTCGGCCCGCCGGATCACCTCGTCCCAGCTCCCGCAGCGGATCTGCTCGGAGGTCGGGAAGTACCGCTTGAGCAGCAGCTCCCACCACCCCGGCGCCTCGTGCGCGGGCTGCCACGGCAACGGCGTCGACGGCGCCCCGGCGATGGCGGCGGCCACGGTCACGACACACCCGCGCGAGTTCAACCGCCGCGCCTGGACCTCGGGGTCCCGCTCCTCCTCGGTCCGGGTGTACTCCGCGGCGTCGCTCCAAGGGTCATCGGAAGCGGGGTGGAACGGCCGTCCGAGGTCCTTGGGCACCACCACGGAGGCGGCCAGCATGGGGGTGCGCGGATACCCCGGCTGCTCGATGGTCCGGCACGCGAACAGCCACGTCCCCGCGTCCTCGGCGACGGGTTCGATCCCCACCAGCTCCACGAGCCCGTGATAGGTGGTGAGGAGCCATTCCAGGGCCCACTGCCACGGCTCGGCCTTGTTGGTCCTCGCCAAGTAGGCCACCTGCCAGCCGCCGTGGCGCACGTAGGCCAGGAACTCGTCCATCGGCAGGTGCGACGGAGGGAACTGCACCGCGCCCCCGTCCTTCGGGACGAGCACCACCTTGGTGAGCGGACCGACCCAGTGGTCGCCGGCGTCGATGCTCTCCTGCGTGTCGAAGCGGATGACCCAGGCCAGGTCGAGTTCCTCGCTGAGCTCCGGCTGGAGGACGATCGTCCACGGCTGATGGGCGAAGGCGCGAGCGAGATAGGGCTTCGCCGCCTCGACGGCTTCGTTCAGCGTGAGCATGCGTGATTCCTGACGGCGCTATCGGTAAGGGACATGGGCGATCTCTTTGATGTTCACTGTCTCAAGTTTCGCCAGGGTGCCACTCTGCCCGTCCAGGAAGACGACGCCATGGGGGGTGTTCACGGCGTTGAAGACATGCCCCGCCGATCCATTCCGGGAGATGGCCACCACACTGCGTGAACCCGGGCCCCGCTCCTCCAGGTCCTTGATGATGTCGTCGTAGCTGCTGACGACCTTCTTCGCGCTTGGCTCCACACCGAGTTCCTTGTAGGGAATATCGGCCGGATCCATCCTCGGCGCCGCGGACACCTCGACACCGTCCAGCCTCTTGTCGAGGGTGACCACATTGTGTGTGCAGTTGTACTGGTACCCGGGCTGGTGCGTGTTGTTCATGTCCTTGATCCACGGATACTCCGCGTCGAGGAACTCCTGGGCCTGCTTCACACTGACGGAGTCGGCATGGATCGCGTTCCGCTCCGTCACCCCCTTCGCCGGCTGCGCCAGGTGGGACCAGGCGGACGGCTTCGCCGCCGCCGTCTCCGCGACGCGGACCCCCGTACGGGCACCGCCCATGCCCTTCGTCCCGATGAGTTCCGGGAGGAGGCGGCCGAGGCCTTCGCTGGGGTCGTCCTTGAAGGGGTCCAGGAGGGCGCCGGGGACGCGTTCGGGGTGGGCCGCGGTGGAGACGAGGCCCGCCAGGGTCATGTTGACGTGCTGCGCGTACTCCGCGGGGTGGGTGAGGTTGTACGGGTCGTAGGGATTGAGGCCCCGGGCGAAGTCGAGCATGCCCGCGGTGCCCTTGACCGCGCCGCCCACGACGTGGTTGAGCTCGACGACCTGCCCGGCCTCGTAGTCGAGGAAGCTGCCCCAGGCCCGGTCCGACGCAGACGGCAGGGCCGGGGCCTTCTCGGTGGCCGCGTCGATGGCCCGCTGCGCTGCGCCGGCGGCGTCGTCGCGCTGGCGGCGGGCCTCGGCGAGGATCTCCTGGGCGTTGCCACGGGCCTCGGCACCCGGGTCGGCGCCCGGCGAAGGGCACGGACCCGGGTCACGCCCGGCCTTGGCCGCGGCTTCGTAGGCGTCGGCCTTCGCCCTGTAGGCCTCAGTGGCCTCCTTCGACGCCTTCACTCCCTGCTGGTAGAGGTCGATGGCCTGCTGCGCCTGCTTCTGCGCCCAGTCCACCGTCTCCGCGAAGTGCGTGAGGGCGCCCGCCGCCGCCTGGCAGGCGTCGGAGGCGTGGAGCCAGTCCGTGGGGTGCATCGCGAACTTCTCGCGGAACGCGTCGGCCGCGGCCCCCTTCCAGTGGCTGGAGTCCAGGGCCTTCATCCCCTGACCGACCCGGTCGAACGCGGCCTGGAAGTCGGTGAGGTGCTTCGCCGACTCCCGGATCGCCGACGGCTTGCCGTGGATCAGTTCGTTCGCCTGCTGCGACTGGCCGAGCTGCTGCTCGCCCACGGAGACGCCCAGGTCCGAGGCGATGTCGTCGCCCCAGTCGTCGACCTTGTCCGCCCAGCCGTGCGCGCCCACCTGGTCCAGGACGTCGCCGACCCCGTGGGCGGCCTTGTCGACGCCCTCGCCGACGACCTTCTTGGCGGAGTCCCAGCCGTCCTCCAGCTTGCCCAGGCCCCTGTCGACCAGCCCGCCCCAGTCCGGCATCAGCGCTCACCGCCACCGCGGGGCTCGGGCGCGGGTCCGAGCATGTCGTCGACGGTCCTGTCCACCTCGTCCCGCAGACCGGCGCCGTCGATGATCTGGTTGGGCAGGAAGATGTGGGAGCTGTTCACGTCCCGCACCGCGCCCTTCCAGGCCTCCTTGATGTTCTCGTTCGCCCTCTCGGAGGACTCCGCGCTGTAGTCCGCGTCCCTGACCTGCGTGTACGGATTGTCGGCCAGGACCGCGCCCCAGTCCTTCCCCGTGATGTCGTCCTCGGACGCGTACGGATTGCCCATCCCCGCGTTCACCAGCACCTTGAAGCTCCCCTGGAGGTACTGGTCCTGCTCGTGCAGGGCGCCGGCCGACAGGCCGACCTTCGCCGCGAAGTCGTTGCCCTGCCGCACGAGCGAGCGCACCCCCCACTCCCACCGCTGACAGAACGACCCGAGGGAGGAGGTCAGGCCGTCGTGCCCGGTCTCCATGCCCGACAGCGACAGGTCGGAGAAGCCCCGCCCCATGCTGGCCGAGCCGACCATCCCCAGTTCCTTCAGCTCCGCCAGCGTCTGCGTGATCCCCTGCGCTATCTGGCCCAGTGCCTGCTTCGACACGTCCAGATCGGCCCCGTCCCCGCTCACACCGCCACCTCCCCGTCCAGTGCCACGGCATCCGGCACGATCCCGCGCACCGGCGGGAACACCGCGCCGTCGGGCCCGGCCGCGTCCAACGCCACCCCGCACGGGAAGTCCAGCGGCACCAGCACCACCCGGCCGCGGAACTCCGCCGCCCGTACCCCGGCCGCCGCCCGCGCCCCGGCCGCCTCGCGTGCCACGTCGCGCGGATCCGTCCGGACCGCGGCCGACGCCGGAGCCGCGGCGGGCTTCGGCGGTTCTGCGGGCAGTGATGCCGCTCGTGCGGCCGCCGCGGCGCGCAGTTGCGCCCACTCTTCGTCGAACCCCACCCGGAGCTCCCCCTCTTGCCGTCCGTCGACGGGCCTCACGGCCCATCAGATCGTCGCACGGACGGCAACAGACCCGCCCCGGCTACTCCCAGGGCACCTCCGGGGCCCGGTAGTAGGCGATCTCCTGGGCGTTCAGGCGGGGGGCCTGGGCCGCCAGGCGTTGGCGGTACGCCGGCCAGTCGAGGGCGCTCGCCGGGGACCAGCCCAGTTCCGCCAGGCCCAGGACGCGGGGGAAGGCCAGCAGTTCCCAGTCGGAGCGGGTCGCGACGGTCTCCGTCCACAGCGGGGCCTCGACCCCGAGGACGGCGGACTCCGGGAGGCCCGGGAGGTAGGAGCCCGGGTTCCAGGAGTAGGAGCGCTGGACCGGGACGTAGCCGGCCCAGGCCAGGCCCGGCTTCGTCGCCGTGTCGTACTTCATGTCCAGGTAGGCGTGGTCGGCCGGGGAGAGGATCACCGGGTGGCCGGACTTCCCCGCCGCCACGACCGCCGCCTTCTCGGCGGCGGACGTCCTGTCGTGGCCCCAGTACTGGAGCACCGCGCCCGGCGCCGGCCGGGCCGACGCGAGCTGGTGCCAGGCCACCACCGTCTTGCCGTGCCGGGCCACCACCTGCTGGGCCCGGTCCATGAAGGCCGCGTAGTCCGCCGCCGGGGTGGCGCTGGCCTCGTCGCCGCCGATGTGCAGGTAGCGGCCGGGGGTCAGCTCCGCGAGCTCGCCGAGGACCTGGTCGATGAACTCGTAGGTCCGCTCCTTGCCCACGCACAGCGAGCTGAAGCCGACCTTGATCCCGGTGTAGCGCTCCGGGGCCTTCCCGTCGCAGGTCAGCTCCGGGTAGGAGGCGAGCGCGGCGTTCACGTGGCCGGGCATGTCGATCTCCGGGACCACGTCCACGTACCGCTCGGCCGCGTACGCCACCAGGTCCCGGTACTCCTCCTTGGTCCAGTGGCCGCCGGGCCCGCCGCCGACCTCGCTCGCGCCCCCGTACTCCGCGAGCCGGGGCCAGGAGTCGATCGCGATCCGCCAGCCCTGGTCGTCCGTGAGGTGCAGGTGCAGGGTGTTGATCTTGTACTGGGCGAGCTGGTCGACGTACCGCTTCACCTGCTCCACCGGAAAGTGGTGACGGGCCACGTCCACCATCGCCCCCCGGTACGCGAACCGCGGGACGTCCACCACCGTCCCGCCGGGCACGCCGCCCGCGCCCCGGACCGGCACCAGCTGGCGCAGCGTCTGCCCCGCGTGGAAGAGCCCGGCCGGGGTGCGGGCGGTCAGGGTGATCCCGGCGGCGGTGGTGCGCAGCCGGTAGCCCTCCGCGCCGAGTTCCGCGTCCCCGGTGTCGAGGTGCAGCCGGACCCCGTCCCCGTCCTCGCCGTCGACCACCGGCAGCGGCAGCCCGCCGGGGCCGCGCAGCTGCTCCGCGAGGAGCTCGCCGACCCGCCGGACCTCCTCCGGCGCCGCCACACCCGTACGGATCACCGTGCCGGCCCCGAAGACGTACGGGGCGCCTTCGGCCCGAGCGGAGGCGGGCGCGGGCAGGAGCCGTTCGTAGGGGGCGAGGGCGGCGGGGCGGCGGGTGGCCTTGGCGTCGTCGCCGTGGGCCGCGGTGCAGGAGACGACCGCCCCGAGGGCGAGGAGGGTGCCGAGCGTGCGTCGCAGGACTCTCATGCGCCCAGGTATAGGCCAACCGGCCCTGGAATGCCGGTGGGAGAATCCCCGCATGGCGGAAATCATCCAGAAGGACGGCATGTGGACGTTCGACGGGGACGCGGTGCGCATCGTGCCGGGCCGCGACAAGGGGGTGGGCCTGCTGCGGCAGCACCTCGGCGAGGTGGTCGTACCGCTGCGGGCCGTCGCGGGGATCAGTCACGAGCCGGGCCGCAGGGCGGGCCGGCTGCGGCTGCGGCTGCGGGACGGGGCGGACCCGCTGCTGCAGGTGACGGGAGGGCGGCTGCCGGAGTCCTCGGACCCCTACCTCCTGACGGTGGAGCCGGACCGGACCGGGGTCGCGGATTACTTCGTCGACGAGCTGCGCAACGCCCTGCTGCTGGACCAGGTCGAACCCGGCCCCTCGGACGCCTACCTGCTGGCGGGGCCCGCCGTTCCGATCTCGGTCGGCGCGGGTGACGGCTCGGTGACCTTCGACGGCGATCGGGTGCTGCTGGACTGGAACTGGACGACGGAGGAGGCGAAGCGTTCCGCCGGACCGAGGGAGTTCCGCGTCGGCGACGTGCGGTCGGTGGAGTGGACGCCGTCCAGGGGGCTGGAGAACGGCTGGCTGCGGTTCACCCTGACGGGTGCCACGGCGGCGGCCGCGCCCAAGTACGACCCGCACACCCTGGAGCTCTTCGGTTTCAAGAAGGACCCCCTGATGGCGCTGGTCGCGGCGGCCGTGGCGGTGCGGATCCCGCACCCGGCGGCGCCCGCGCCGGCCCCCGCGCCCGCGGCGCTGCCGCTGTCCGAGTCGCGCGCAGCCCTGGCGGGCGAGCCGGTGGACCACGACACCCTGCTGCGGCGCCTGCGCGAGCTGGGCGAACTGCATCGGACGGGGATCCTGACCGCCGAGGAGTTCAGCGCCGCGAAGGCCGCCATTTTGGGCCGTTTCTGACCGACCCGGATCGGAATTACCCATTCCCCTGGTCCAGACCAGCTGGATCCTGCCCGATTTCGGGCAGGATCTTTGCGTTCCAGCCCGTGGACCGTCAATATCTACAGGTGCTCGACCGCCGCCCGTCCCATGACGACCTCGTCGACCACCTGGTGCGCAGCACCGCGCTGCAGCGCGGAGAGGCCGCCCGGGTGGTGCTCGACGTGCTCGCGTACTTCGACGAGACGACCGAGGAGTTCGTCCGTCGTCGTCACCGCGAGCTCCAGTCGGGCGGTGCGGTCAACGCGGAGATCTTCGAACGGATCGCCGCCGAACTGCCGCACCGCGCCGTGGCGCCCCCGGAGCTCTCGCTCCGGCAGCTGCGCCGCATCGTCTACGGCTGAGACGACCGGCGACGGCGCAGGGCACGGACACCGAACTACAGGAGGGGCAAGACCGTATGTGCGGAATCGTGGGTTACATCGGCAGGCGCGACGTGGCACCGCTGCTGCTGGAGGGTCTCCAGCGGCTGGAGTACCGGGGCTACGACTCGGCGGGCATCGTCGTCAACAGCCCGAAGGCCGCGGCGCTGAAGATGGTCAAGGCCAAGGGCCGGGTCCGCGAGCTGGAGTCCCGCGTCCCCAAGCGGTTCGCCGGCACCACCGGCATCGCCCACACCCGCTGGGCCACCCACGGCGCCCCGAGCGACATCAACTCGCACCCGCACCTGGACCCCGAGAACAAGGTCGCCGTCGTCCACAACGGCATCGTCGACAACGCCGACGAGCTGCGCGCCAAGCTGGTGGCGGACGGCGTCGTCTTCGTCTCCGACACCGACACCGAGGTGATCACCCACCTGATCGCCCGCTCCCAGGCCGACAGCCTGGAGGAGAAGGTCCGCGAGGCGCTCAAGGTCATCGAGGGCACCTACGGCATCGCCGTGATGCACGCCGACTTTGCCGACCGCATCGTCGTCGCCCGCAACGGCTCCCCGGTCATCCTCGGCATCGGCGAGAAGGAGATGCTCGTCGCCTCCGACGTCGCCGCGCTGATCGCCCACACCCGCCAGGTCGTGACCCTCAACGACGGCGAGATGGCCACCCTCAAGGCCGACGACTTCCGCACCTACACCACCAGCGGTACGAAGACCACCTCCACCCCGGAGACCGTGGAGTGGGAGGCCGCCTCCTACGACATGGGCGGCCACGACACGTACATGCACAAGGAGATCTCCGAGCAGCCCGACGCGGTCGACCGCGTGCTGCGCGGCCGGATCGACGACCGCTTCAACACCGTGCACCTGGGCGGCCTGAACCTGGACCCGCGCGAGGCGCGCGGCATCCGCCGGGTCAAGATCCTGGGCTGCGGCACCTCCTACCACGCGGGCCTGATCGGCGCCGGCCTCATCGAGAGCATGGCCCGCATCCCCGCGGACGCCGAGCCGGCCTCGGAGTTCCGCTACCGCAACCCGGTCGTGGACCCCGACACCCTCTACATCGCCGTCTCCCAGTCCGGTGAGACGTACGACGTGCTCGCGGCCGTGCAGGAGCTCAAGCGCAAGGGCGCCCGCGTCCTCGGCGTGGTCAACGTGGTCGGTTCCGCCATCGCCCGCGAGGCCGACGGCGGCGTGTACGTGCACGCCGGCCCCGAGGTCTGCGTCGTCTCCACCAAGTGCTTCACCAACACGGTCGTGGCCTTCGCGCTGCTCGCCGTGCACCTGGGCCGCATCCGGGACCTGTCGGTCACCGACGGCAAGCGCATCATCGAGGGCCTGCGCAAGCTGCCCGCGCAGATCCAGGAGATCCTCGAAGGCGAAGAGGACATCAAGAAGCTGGCGGCCGAGTACGCCGAGGCCAAGTCGATGATGTTCATCGGCCGGGTCCGCGGCTACCCGGTGGCCCTGGAGGCCTCCCTCAAGCTGAAGGAGATCTCCTACATCCACGCCGAGGCCTACCCGGCCTCCGAGCTCAAGCACGGCCCGCTCGCCCTCATCGAGCCCGCCATGCCGACGGTCGCGATCGTCCCCGACGACGACCTGCTGGAGAAGAACCGCGCGGCGCTGGAGGAGATCAAGGCCCGCAGCGGCCGCATCCTCGCGGTCGCCCACCGCGAGCAGGAGAAGGCCGACCACACCATCCTCGTGCCCAAGAACGAGGACGAGCTGGACCCGATCCTGATGGGCATCCCGCTCCAGCTGCTGGCGTACCACACCGCCCTGGCCCTGGGCCGGGACATCGACAAGCCGCGCAACCTGGCGAAGTCGGTCACCGTCGAGTAGTCGGACCGCCACCACGGCACGCGCGGAAGCGGCCCCCGGGGGACCCCGGGGGCCGCTTACGCGCGTACGGTGCCCGGCCGCTCAGCCCGCGGCGACCGCGCCGCTGCCGGAGGCCTTGCCGAGCGCCGTCGGCCAGTGCGCCAGTGCGGCGGTGGCCCCGTACCAGGCCAGCAGCCCGGAGAGCGCCGCCACCCAGCCGGCCGCCTTGCCGAGCCCGTCGCCGCCGGCGAAGGCGCCTATCGCGAGGAGCACCAGGGAGAGGGTGAGCAGGGCGTAGACGCCCTGGCCGAACAGTCCGCTCGCCGCGCTCACGGTGAGCGTCAGCGCGAGCAGGGCGAACAGGGCGAGGAACAGGCCGGCCGCATGCGGCGAAACCTTTCCGCCGGCGCCGCCGGCCCAGGTGAACCAGAAGGCGCCGAGGCCCGCGAACGCCATGCCGTTGAAGCCGTTGCCGCCCCGGAATTCGAGGAGTCCGAGGACGAACAGGGCGAGACCGCCGACGTACATGGCGAGCGACACGGAGTCGGCCACGGTCACGCCGCTGACGACGCCCGTGTGGCCGATACCGAACGCGAGAAGGGTGAGCCCCAGGGCGATGTTCCCCAGGGTCGAAGTCGAGGCCGTGCTTCCCGCAGAGACACCGTTGTCCACGGCGGGCTCCCTTCGATCTGCAGTTGTTTGCTGCGTCCCAGCAGCATTTATCTACCCTTTACAAGAGGGTTCACAACCGCACAACCGACGTACAGAGGGTTACGGAATGACAACGACGGGTCGCTGCGCCCGCTTGGCCAGCCGGCCCGCCACCGAGCCGAAGATCCGGCCGACGATCCCGTGCGTGGAGCCGACCACGATGGCGTCGGCCGAGTACTCCCGGCCGACCTCCTCCAGCTCGTGGCAGATGTCCCCGCCGCGCTCGACCAGGATCCACGGCACCTCGGACAGGTAGTCGGCGCAGGCCAGCTCCAGCCCCAGCACCTCGGTGCGGTGGTCCGGCACGTCCACGAAGACGGGTGGCTCGCAGCCCGCCCAGACGGTGGTGGGGAGCCGGTTGGCCACGTGCACGATGATCAGACCGGAGCCCGAGCGCCGGGCCATTCCGATCGCGTACGCGAGGGCTCGCTCACTGGACGTGGAACCGTCGAAGCCCACCACCACGCCGTGCCGGAAGGCCGGGTCGCAGGGGAGTCGGGTCTGTTCCACCGCGCGCAGGTCGCTCGATACGGAATCGGCGAGGGGTTTGCGCTTGCGGTCCGCGGGTTCGGAGAATTCGTGACCGGCCATGGGTGTCTCGGTGAAGAGTCCTCGGGGGAAGCGACAGGGGCGATTTCGACGACGCAGGTTTTTGACGACGCGGTTTTGACGACGCAGGGTGACGGAGCTCTGTCCGGGAAGCATCTTCCCAAGCCCTTACCCACCAGGGTACGGCGACACTCCTGTCCTGCACAGGGCATGCCGCCCTTGGAGAGCGTCCCAGGGAGCATGCCGGAGCGACAGCGCCTTGGCAATGGCGGTTGTCCCCTACAGCCAGTGACGAGAGGCCCGCGCGCCACCCGTGCGCGCAGTGACCGAGCCGTGCGGCGAGGCGTTGGACAGGCGTCCGACCGTCCAGGAAGAGCCCGCAGGGAGTACGCCGTGCCCGGCCATCCGGTTCACCCCGTCCAGCCCGTCCAGCCCGCTCCGCCGACGCAGTCCCTCCCGTCCCCCCACTCCACCGCCCGGCCTCACGCGCCCTCCGTTCTTCACCCGTCCGTGCGGTCCGCCGGGCGCGCCCCTGACGACCCGGCGGGTGACGTGGTGCGCTGGGCCGCCTTCAGCTGCCTCCTCGTTCCCGTCGTCCTGGTCGTCTACGGGACCTCCTACGGCGGGGCCGCCGTGGCGACGCTGGGGCTGGCCGCCGTCACCGCCGCCTGCCGGGTGCTGCTGAGGCACTCGGAGAAGACGGAGCGGGCCGCCGCGCGGGGGCGCTCGGAGGGGCCGCTTCCGCTCGGCCACCGGGGCCGGCACTCGCGCAGCGGGGCCGGTTCGCACCGCGGTTGCCACGGTTCCGGCACCCTCTCCCCTCACGACTGACCGGTTCGCACGTACACACCCGCTTGTTTTCAGCCAACTTCCGGACCGTGTGCCCCCCTTGCCGGAATGTCCCCCCAACCCCCCTACCACCAGCGACTACAAGCGTCGGGGGGCGCCGAGACCCTACGTGTACTGGCCATGGCCGGACGGCGAGCTTCCCACCCGGGTAGCGGAGTGGAACGCTTCCTGATCGAATGCTTTTCGCCAAGTTGCCAAGTCGACATAGCGCTGCGTGCTGAACTTGTCACGCCGACACCACGGGACGCAGTAGATTCGATCATGTATTTACGGCGGGGGATCCACGTGCAAGGCCGAGGGGAAACGTGCAGGTGCGACCAGACCAAGGAGTCGCGACACCCAAGGGGGGCTTAGCGCCATGAGCCAGGATTCCACCGCCGCAGTCGTCGCCGACGCGGGCCGGAAGCTCGCGGGGCGTCGCCGCAGGGAGATCGTCGCCGTGCTGCTGTTCAGCGGCGGGCCGATCTTCGAGAGTTCCATTCCACTTTCCGTGTTCGGCATCGACCGGCAGGACGCGGGAGTTCCACGCTATCGACTGCTCGTGTGCGCCGGGGAGGACGGTCCGCTGCGGACCACCGGCGGACTCGAACTGACCGCGCCGTACGGGTTGGAGGCGATCGCCCGGGCAGGCACGGTCGTCGTGCCGGCCTGGCGCTCCATCACTTCACCGCCGCCGCCGGAGGCCCTGGACGCCCTGCGTCTGGCGCACGAGGAGGGGGCCCGGATCGTCGGCCTGTGCACGGGAGCGTTCGTGCTCGCCGCCGCCGGGCTGCTGGACGGCCGGCCCGCGACGACGCACTGGATGTACGCGCCGACGCTGGCCAAGCGCTACCCGTCCGTCCACGTCGACCCGCGCGAGCTGTTCGTCGACGACGGCGACGTGCTGACGTCCGCGGGCACCGCGGCCGGAATCGACCTGTGCCTGCACATCGTGCGCACGGACCACGGCAGCGAGGCGGCCGGGGCACTGGCCCGCCGGCTCGTCGTCCCGCCGCGCCGCACGGGAGGCCAGGAGCGCTACCTCGACCGGTCGCTGCCCGAGGAGATCGGCGCGGACCCGCTCGCCGAGGTCGTCGCCTGGGCACTGGAACACCTCCACGAGCAGTTCGACGTGGAGACGCTGGCCGCCCGCGCCTACATGAGCAGGCGCACCTTCGACCGGCGGTTCCGCTCGCTCACCGGCAGCGCGCCGCTCCAGTGGCTGATCACCCAGCGGGTGCTCCAGGCACAGCGGCTGCTGGAGACCTCCGACTACTCGGTCGACGAGGTCGCCGGACGCTGCGGGTTCCGTTCCCCCGTCGCGCTGCGCGGGCACTTCCGCCGGCAGCTGGGGTCCTCCCCGGCCGCCTACCGCTCCGCCTACCGGGCGCGTCGGCCGCAGGCCGACGTGTCCCCGGTGTCCGAGCTCTCGGGCGGTCCGCTGCCGCACCAGCGCACTCCGCAGCCCCAGCGGGCGGCGGCGGCCCTGGCCGCCTCCGGTCCGAGCGTGACGGAGCTGTACTCCCCGGGACGGGTCCTGCGCGAGCACGCGTAGCGACCACTCCCGGCACCGCCTGCCGAAGGTCCCCCACATCGGCCGAGCACCAATGTGGGGGACCTTCGGCATAAGGTGGGGCGCATGAACGATCGCATGGTGTGGATCGACTGCGAGATGACCGGGCTCTCGTTGACGGACGACGCACTTATCGAGGTGGCCGCACTGGTCACCGACTCGGAACTCAACGTGCTCGGCGAAGGCGTGGACATCGTGATCCGCCCGCCGGACCGGGCCCTGGAAACCATGCCGGACGTGGTGCGCGAGATGCACACCGCCTCCGGTCTGCTCGACGAGCTGGCCGCCGGCACCACGCTGGCCGACGCCGAGGCCCAGGTCCTCGCGTACGTACGCGAGCACGTCAAGGAGCCGCGCAAGGCGCCGCTGTGCGGCAACTCGGTCGGCACCGACCGCGGATTCCTGCTGCGCGACATGGCCGCGCTGGAGGGCTACCTGCACTACCGGATCGTGGACGTGTCCTCGGTCAAGGAGCTGGCGCGCCGCTGGTACCCGCGGGCGTACTTCAACAGCCCGCCGAAGAACGGCAACCACCGGGCGCTCGCGGACATCAAGGAGTCCATCGCCGAGCTGCGCTACTACCGGGAGGCGGTCTTCGTGCCGCAGCCCGGACCCGACTCGGACACCGCCCGCACCATCGCCGCCAAGCACGTGGTGGCGGGCGAGTAGGACCCCCGGAGAGGGGGGCGGGAAAAGGGTGGAGCGAGCACCCTCCCGGACCCTGTACCCTTTTCTTCGGCCGGTCGTTCTGCGACCGGACATGGTGGGTGTAGCTCAGTTGGTAGAGCACCTGGTTGTGGTCCAGGTGGCCGCGGGTTCAAGTCCCGTCACTCACCCTGCGGGAAGGCCCCGGTACGCGGAAGCGGACCGGGGCCTTCTGCATTCCCCTCCCCGCCCCCGGAACGCTCTACGAGGACCCGCGGACCACCAGCTGCGTCGGCAGGACCACCGACCCCTCCCCCGGCACTCCCGGCATGCCCCGGCCGCCCGCGATCCGCTCCAGCAGCAGCCGCGCCATGGCCCGGCCCAGCTCCTCCCCGGGCTGCCGGACGCTGGTCAGCGGCGGATCCAGGTACCGGGCCACCCCGGAGTCGCCGAAGCCGACCAGCGCCACGTCGCCCGGTACCCGACGGCCGGCCGCGCGCAGCCCGGCCAGGGCCCCGGCCGCCAGCGGGTCACAGGCGGCGAAGACGGCGTCCAGCTCGGGGCGACGCTCCAGCAGTTCGCGCACGGCCCGCCGGCCGCCCTCCGCGGTGGGCTCCCCCGCCGAGATCAGCAGCTGGTCCACGGGGCGCCCCGCCGTCACCAGAGCCTGCCGGTAGCCCTCCAGCCGGCACCGGTCCCCGTACGCGTCGAGCGGCCCGGTGATCGCCGCTATCGCCCGCCGACCCCGCTCCAGGAGGTGGCGTACGGCCGCGGCCGCGCCCTCCCGGTCGTCGCAGTCCACGCTCGGCAGCGTCTCGGCGGCCGAGCGGCGCCCGCCGAGCACCGCCGGGATGCCCAGCCGCGTCGACAGCTCCGGCAGTGGATCCCCGACGCCCACCGCCACCAGCAGCACCCCGTCGACCCGGCGCCCGGAGAGGAACCCCTCCAGACGGCGGCGCTCCCGCTCGCCGCCCGCCAGGGCGAGCACCAGCTGCACGTCGGTGTCGGCCAGGACGGCGCCGACCCCGCGCACGACCTCGATGAAGGAGCCGCCGGGAAAGAGGGGCGCCCGCGGGTCGGGGACGACCAGGGCGACGGCGTCGGCGCGGTCGGCGGCCAGCGCCCGGGCGGCCCGGTGGGGTACGTATCCCAGCTCGGCGACGGCGGCCTCGACGGCGGCCCTGGTCCGCGCGCTGACCCCGGGCGAGCCGTTGACCACCCGCGAGACGGTGCCGCGCCCGACCCCGGCCCGGAGAGCGACCTCCTCCAAGGTCGGTCGGCCCCCGCTGCGCCCGTGAGCCTTCATCGCTGCCTCCAGGCTGCGAATCTACTCCCGGCCTGCCCGTCGGCGCCCGCGGAAGGCGGTCGGTACCGCTCAGCCCCCGAAGGCCTCGGCGTGGTCCCGGGCCCAGGTCTCGAAGGAACGGGCGGGATGCCCCGTGAGCCGCTCGACGGCATCGGTGACCGGGACGGGCAGGCCGTCGGAGGCGGCCCAGAAGTCGAGGAGGGCGTCGGCGTACGGGCCGGGTATGTAGCCCTCCACCTCGGCCTTCCATTCCTCGGGGGTGACGGCGTCGAAGGGCACGGGCCGGCCGAGGACGGAGCCGAGTATCGCGAGCTGCGCGGCGAAGGTCAGCGACTGCGGGCCGGTCAGGGTGTGGGCGCGACCGCCGAGGGCCGGGTCGGTCAGGACGGCGAGGGCGGCTTCGGCGAGGTCGGCCTCGTGGACGGGGTCGGCGTAGGAACCCGGGTAGGGCAGGCGGACCGGGCGGCCGGACTTCAGCGCCCAGGACCAGCCGATGGCGTTGCTCGCGAAGGAGCCGGGCCGCAGCAGGGTGCTGCGTATCGGGGACGCGAGGAGGGCCTGCTCGACGGCGAGGTGTCCGGCCGACAGCGGGCTCCCGGCCGGATCCGGGCCGACCACCGAGGAGGAGGACAGCAGGACCACGTGCTCCACCCCGGCGGAGACGGCCTCCTCGACGAAGGCTTCGGCGGCGGAGGCCTCGGCGTAGAGGAAGACGGACCGGATTCCGGCCAGGGCTGCGGGAAAGGTGGCGGGGTCGGAGAGGTCGCAGTGCACGGCGCCGGGGGTGTCCCGCTCGCGCGACCCGATGCGGTGGGACATCCCGCGGGCCGAGAGGAGGCCGCCGAGGTGGCGGGCGACGGCGCCGCGGCCGCCGGTGACGAGGAGGGACATGGTGGGACTCCTGATTCATCGGGTGTTGCTGCTGTCAGTGCTGTTGCTGTCAGTGCTGTTGCTGTCAGTGCTGTTGCTGTCGGTGCGGTTGCTGCCCGTGCTGCCGTGCGTGTTGCCGTCGCGGCCCGTGCCACGGCTTCGGGCCCGGGTAGGGTGAGCAAGAGTTACGTGGTGCAGATTCTGCGTCACGCATTCATTGCGTGACACAGATAAATCTCAGGCATGGAGAAGCCGATGTCAACCGATTCCCCCCGTTCGGGTGAGTGGAGCCGCGCCGAGCTGCTGGCGCGCATCGTCACCGAGAGCCAGCGGCACTACGCCGACTACTCCCTCTTCACCCAGGCCATGGCCGACCACGTCGGCCTGCACCCCACGGACATGCAGTGCGTGGCCCTCCTCGACATGGAGCCCGGCCCCGTCTCCACCGGTGACATCGCCCGCCTCACCGGCCTGACCTCGGGCTCCGCCACCCGCCTCGTCGACCGCCTGGTGAAGGCGGGGGTCGTCGAACGCCGGGCCGACCCGGAGGACCGGCGGCGTTCGCTCGTCGTCCTCGCGCCCGCCGCCCGCGAACGCATCGGCGCGGCCTGGGACGCCCCGGGCCGCGCCTTCGGCGCCGTGCTGGACGGCTACTCGGACGCCGAGCTGACCGTCATCGCCGACTACCTCCACCGCGCCGCCGAGGTCGGACGGGCCCAGACGCAGCGGCTGCGCGCCGAGGACCGCGCCTGACCGCGCCTTGAACAGGGGCTCCCCGGAGGACACGACGGAGCCGGCCCCGCCGTTCGCGGTGGCCGGCTCCGGGGCGTCGTGCCGGCGGTGGACAGCGGACCGGTCCTCGCTCAGACGCCGTCCGCCCTGCCGTGCGGAGCGGCCGCCGCGGCGGCGGAGGGGGCACCGGCCAGCTCGGGGCGGGCCCGGTCCGGCTCCGCCCCCGTCGCCGTCGCCGTCGCCGCTACGAGGACTGCAGCGCTCCCATCGACGCCGCCAACTCCGCGGCGTTCATGACCGGGGCGACCTCGATCTCGGCGTTGAACTGCTGGAACAGGTCCCACGTCAGCGACGGCAGCTGGGCGCTGTCCTGGAGGTCGAAAACCATCCAGCAGGACCGTACGCCCTCGTGCAGCCCGAAGTACGCCGCCTCCGGCTTGACCGTGTCCATCAGCCTCTTGATCGACTGGGGCAGGGCACCGGTCGGGATGGCCTCGTTGGTCGCGGCGGTGTCCATGTGGGCCCTGAGCATGACTCTCATGCGCGTCTCCTTCCGTCACCCCCACGGTCCGGGCGGCCCCGGGGCCCGGCAACATCTGCGCCCCCGTCCGGGCAGGACGGGGACGGAGCCGGGATGAGGAGGCGAGGAGGAGGCCAGGAGGAGGGGACGAGGAGGAGGGGACGAGGAGGAGGGCCGGACCCGGTCCCGGCCGCTCAGGCTCCCTGGATGTGGAAGTTGAACTCCGAGTGCCCCAGGGCTCCCATCAGCCGGAGCCAGATCGGCAGGAGCATCTCGGTACCGCGGGCGGTCTCGATGCCGCCGAGGTCGAGGATCGAACGGTCCGGCCACCCGAAGGAGGAGAGGAGGGCGTGCACGGTCTTCTTCGCGTCGGCGTCCTCACCGGAGAGGAAGACGGTGTGGTCCCCCTTCACCCGGGCCGGGTCGACCATGATCTCGCAGTTCATGGTGTTCAGGGTCTTGACCACCCGCAGCTGCGGGAACGTCCGCTGGATCAGCTCGCCCAGGCTGTCGGTGTCGACGGGGTCCAGGCTCGGCGGGAAGCCCTTCGAGAAGTCCAGCGGGTTCGCGATGTCGATCAGGATCTTGCCGTCCAGGTGCGCGGCGTCGGCCTCCGTCAGGGCGGCGACGCTCACCTTCCCGCCGGTGGCGTTGACGAGCACGTCACCCTGCCGGGCGGCCTCGGGGAAGTCCGCGAGGGAGACCCGCGGATGCGCCTCCTGCCAGGCGGCGTACTCGGCGCGGGCCACGGTGGCCCCGGGGTCGCGGGTGCCGATGACCACCTCGTGGCCCAGGGAGTCGAGCCGGGCGGCGACCGTCCGGCCGACGACGCCGGTGCCGAGGATTGCGTAACGCATGCGGTTTCCAATCAGGCGAGGGCTTCAGCGCGTGGGGCGAGGGGCGGGACCCGCCCGGGAACGCACCCGCGCACCCGGCGGCCTCAACTCACCCGGCCCGTACGGTATTCCACCCGACCACCCGGACCACCCCATCCACCCCGACCCGCCCGACCACCCCATCCACCCCATCCACCCCATCCACCCCGACCCGGCGCGGTCGCCTACCCGAGGATCCCGACGTCGTGGAAGAACGCGTAGCGCGCGGGCTCCTCCGGCAGGAACCAGTGGAAGCCCTCCTGCACGAAGACGGCCGCCAGGTCCGCGGCGATCACCACCCCCAGGAAGCCCAGCGCGAACCGTCCCGCCGCCCGGTACGGCCCCGGGCCCTCGGTGGGGACGGCCCGGTCGGCCGTGGAGTGGGCGAAGGCCAGGACGGTGCCGATCGCGACCGCCGAGGCGGTGAACAGGATCCACGCCCACACGTACAGGTGCAGGCCGAACACCTCGCCGCCGTAGCCCCCGTCCGCCGACAGGGCATGCAGCATCGTCTGCCGGCCCGCCGCGAACGACCCCGCCGTCACGGCGACCAGGGCCAGGCCCCAGCCCGTCATGTAGTCCCGGCCGGTGATCGCGCCCGCGGTGAGCCCCGTGCGCACCACGTACCCCGCCCCGATCGCGGCCAGCAGCATGCACATCCGCTGCACGAGGCAGAGCGGGCAGGCGTACTCCCCCGGGCCAGCTGGTGGACGAGGCCGCCGCAGACGACGCCCGTCCAGCCGACGGTGAACAGGCATGCGAACCAGTACTGCGTCCGGCCCAGCAGACCGCCCTCCAGGGCCGTCTCCGGCACGAGGCTGCTCAGCGCGGCCACGGTCAGTAGCTCAGACCGAGGGCGGGAGCGCTGGTGATGTGGTGGGCCATCAGCAGCACCACGGCGACCAGCAAGACCCACCAGGCCCCGAGCACCACGGTCCGGGACGACTCCCGGTACATCGCGATCAGGGTGGCCAGGAGCCCGCCGAAGATGAGGGTGTCCATGGGGCGGACCGTACCGACCTGGGCACTTCCCTCCCGCGAGGCGCGCCCCCGGGGTCAGTCAGTTGCCCCGCCGCTTGCGACGGCCACGCCGGACGCCGGGTCCGCGGCCGTCGCCCCGGGCCCGGCCGTCGAGGGCGATCCAGATCCGGACCTCGGTGCCGCCCAGTACGGAGCGCCCCAGCCGGACGTCGCCGCCGGTGGACTCCGCGACCCGCCGGGCGATGTCGAGGCCGAGGCCGGTGGAGCCGTCGCGGCGGCCGTCGTTGCCGCGCCGCAGTGCGGCGTCGGGGTCGGCGATGCCGGGTCCGGCGTCGGAGACGAGGACGATGACGGCGTCACCGGCGTCGTGCACGTCCACCGCGAAGGGGGTGCCCTCGGGGGTGTGCCGGAAGACGTTGCCGAGCAGGGCGTCGAGGGCGGCGGCGAGCTCCGGACGGGCCACGGGGATGCGTACGGTACGGTCCACGCCCGCCAGCCGGACCTCGCGGCCCTCGTCCTCGGCCAGCGCCGACCAGAAGGCCATCCGGTCGCGGATCACCTCGGAGGCGTCACAGCCGGCGCCCGCCGAGCCGGCCGCCTGGGTGGCGGGGCGCTGTTCGCGGGCCGTACGGATGATCGTGTCGACCTCCCGCTCCAGCTGCTCCACGGCGGCCCGGGTGTGTTCGGCGGCCGGGCCGTCGCCGAGCGAGGCGGCGTTGAGCCGGAGGACCGTCAGGGGGGTGCGCAGCCGGTGCGAGAGGTCGGCGGCCAGTTCCCGCTCGTTGGCGAGGAGTTCCACGACCTGGTCGGCCATGGCGTTGAACGCGACGGCCGCCGAGCGCAGTTCCTTCGGTCCGTCCTCGGGGACCCGCGCACCGAGCCGTCCGTCGCCCAGCTGGTGGGCGGCGTCCGCGAGCCGTTCGGCGGGCCGTACCAGGCGGGCGCCGAGCCGGTCGGCGACCGCGACGGAACCCACGACCAGCGCGAGCCCGACACCGGCGAGGACCAGCCAGGCGGTGGTGACGCCGTTGCTGACCTCGCTCTCCGGGACCAGGATCTCGATGACGGCGATGTCGCCGGAGCCCAGGGCGGTCGGCTGGAGCAGGGCGGAACCCCCGCCGGTCACCCGGGCGGTGGTCGCACGGCCGAGGCTGCGGGTCTCGGCCACGGCGCGGGCGCCCGCCCAGCCTTCGCCGATGTCCACGGGGGCGGCGCCGCCGATGGCCGGGACGTGGACGGCCATCCGGCGGGCGGCGCCCATCTGCGTGGACTCGACGGCCTTGCGCAGCTGGACGGGGTCGGTGGTGATGGACAGGGTCGGCCCCATGGTGGCGGCCTGCCGCTCGGCGTTGGAGAAGGCCCGGTCGCTGGCCATCTCCCGCACCACCAGTCCCAGGGGTACGGCGAAGGCCAGGACCACCATGGTGGTGACCGCGAGGCACACCTTGACCAGGGCCCATCTCATCGGGACCGGCTCACAGCGGCGGCTCCAGCTTCACCCCGACCCCGCGCAGCGTGTGCAGGTAGCGGGGTCGTGCGGCGGTCTCGCCGAGTTTGCGGCGCAGCCAGGACAGGTGCACGTCGATGGTCTGGTCGTCCCCGTACGACTGCTGCCACACCTCGGCGAGCAGCTCGCGCCGGGACACGACCACCCCGGGGCGGCCCGCGAGGAAGGCCAGCAGGTCGAACTCCCTTCGGGTGAGGTCGAGTACGGAGCCGTCGAGTTCGGCCTGGCGGCGCAGCGGGTCGATGGCGAGTCCGCCGACGCGCAGGACGCGGGAGGGCGGTTCGGCGGCCGCGGCCTGGGAGCGGCGCAGGACGGCGGCCATCCGGGCGGAGAGGTGCTCGACGGAGAAGGGTTTGGTCAGGTAGTCGTCGGCGCCGTCGTTGAGCAGCCGGACGATCTCGGCCTCGTCGTCGCGGGCGGTGGCGATGATGACGGGCACGTCGGTGATGCCGCGCAGCATCTTCAGCGCCTCGGAGCCGTCGAGGTCGGGCAGGCCGAGGTCGAGGATGACCACGTCGAAGCGGTGGTGGGCGACTTCGCGCAGGGCCTCCAGGGCCGTGCCGACGCTCCGCACGGTGTGGGAGGCCTCGGTCAGGTGCCGGATCAGGGCGGAACGTACGAACTGGTCGTCCTCGACCACGAGCACACTTGCCATGGCGGCACCGTAGTCCATTCGAGGGACCCCGGGAGGTGCCGGGCCACCTCTGTGGCGGGTGGTGCAGTATGTGCCCTGATGCGACGAGGACTTGTACACGCCCTGGCGTGGGTGCTGGCGACCGCGGCCGCCGTGACCCTGTCGTGGTGGGGCGTGCACACGGTCATGTCCGGGACGGCCTACGATCCGCCGCTCGCCGTGCCGTTGACGACGCAGCCCCTGACCGGGTTGCCGCTGTCGTCTTCCACCCAGGGGCCGACGGCCTCCCCGTCCTCCTCCGTTTCCGCCTCCGCGTCGGCCGCGGCCTCGGCGTCCCCCTCGGCCGACGCCCCGTCGGCCTCGCCGTCGAAGCCGAAGCCCGCGCCGCCGGCCGGGCAACACCCGTACCGCGAGACGGACGAGGGGAATTCCGCTTCCGGTTCCGGCACGGTGAAGGGCTACTCGGTCTCCGGCGGCCGTGTCGTCTTCGACCTCGGCGCCTCCGCGGCCGGCCTGGTGTCGGCGACGCCGGAGGCGGGCTGGCGGATGCAGGTGTGGAAGCAGGACTTCTGGATCCGGGTCACCTTCACCCGCGACGGCCGCGAGGTGTCGGTGTTCTGCACCTGGCACGACCACCCGCCGGTGGTGGAGATCGTCGACCCCTGAGGCCCCTGAGGCCGCTGGGGCCGCTGGAGCCGCTGGAGCCGCTGGAGCCGCTGGGGCCGCTGGAGCCGCTGGAGCCATCGGGACACCCTGACCTCCGGGACCGCCGAGGCCGCCGCCCACGGCCCCCGGGCCGCCCCGCCCCGGCCCTAGCGGAACACCGACGGCGGGGGCTCCGGCGAGGCCACGGCCGAGGCGTCCGCGACCGGGGCCGCCCCGCCGGTGAAGTCGGCCAGGGCCCGGCCGTGCTCGACCCGGCCGGGATGCGGGTCACTCGCCACCCGCCGGGTGAACTCCGCCACGGGCAGCTCCCGGTCGGCGGCGACGAGCACCGCGTTGCCGAAACGTTTCCCCCGCCACACCACCGGGTCCGCCGCGAGCGCCAGCTCGCCGAACCGGGAGGCGGCCGTGGCGACCTGGCCCCGCAGGTGGGCCAGCGGCGGGCCGTCCGCGAGGTTGGCCACGTACCAGCCGGTGGGCTTCAGCGCCCGCCGTACGTCGTCGAGGAACTCGGCGCTGGTCAGGTGGGCCGGGGTGCGGGCCCCGCTGAACACGTCCGCGATGACCAGGTCCGCCCAGCCGTCCGGCACCTTCGCGAGTCCCGCCCGCGCGTCCACGGCCCGTACGCGGATCCGTGCCTGCGGGTCCAGCGGCAGGTGTTCCCGTACGAAGGCCACCAGGGCCCCGTCGATCTCCACCACCTGCTGCGTGGAGCGGGGGCGGGCTGCCGCGGTGTAGCGGGCCAGGGTGAAGGCGCCGCCACCCAGGTGCACCACGTTCAGGGGCTGCCGGGCGGGGGCGATCAGGTCGATGAGGTGGCCGATCCGGCGCTGGTAGGCGAAGTCCAGGTGACCGGGGTCGTCGAGGTCGACGTGGGACTGCGGGGCCCCGTCGATCAGCAGGGTCCAGGCACGGGAACGCTCACGGTCGGGGGCCAGCTCGGCCAGCCCGCCGGCCACCTGCCCGGCCACCGGCCCGGCGACCGACCCGCCACCGCCCCGGGAGGTGCCGCCCCGGGGAGCACCGCCGCTCCTGCCGCCCTTGCTCTTGCCTGCCACCCCTCCATTATGGCTGGTCAGGGCATCGGGCGCGTCAGCGACAGTTGTCGGCCGCCTCGATCAGCCGGGCCGCCTCGCCGAGCGCAGCGCGCAGCACCTCGGGGTCGGTGACCGGGCCCACGGCGTCGGGGGGCAGCAGCCAGCCGGTGCCGCCGGAGGCCGGCGAGACGGCGTCGCCGAAGCGCATGCCGCGCCCGTTGGTCTGCGTACAGGCGCTGCCGGGCAGGTCCCACGCGTCGGCGGTGCCGGGCGGGACGAGGAAGCCGAGGGTGTCGCCGGAGCCGTCGTGGAGCACCGGGCCGACGCCGGGGGCGCCGGGGCCCGTACCGGGGGCGGTGCGGCCGGCGCCGCGGCGGATGATGTCCACCGCTTCCAGGCCCTGCCGGGTGGGCACGGTCACCAGGTCCGGGGCCGCGGCCGGAACCGGGACCGGGAGCAGGGGGGTCGCGCCGGGCTCGTGCGCGGTGTTCGTTCCAGTGCTGTCCATGCCGGCCTCCACCAAGGGGAACCCCTCCTCGATCCGTATCCGCATGGGTTCAACGCACGGGGGCGTCAACGGGTGCGGCGGCAAGACGCCGCAAAGGATGGCAGTTCATGGCGGATCGCGGGTGAGATATCCGTTTTGTAGCCAAACACCGCATGAACGGACCCTCGGCGGCGGTACGTTCATGCGCGCCGGAGCCGCGCTCCGGGGCGAGATCGACAGGGATCAACCGGGATCACCTGAGATTGTCCAGAGAGGCCACGTCCATGGCGGCGTCCCCCCACTCACTCAACTCATCCTTCCGGCGGCTGCGCGGGCAGCACTCCCCCGCCGAGTTCGCGGCCCTGGTGCGCCGGGCCGCACGGGAGATCGGCGAAACGGTTTCCTGCGACGCCCGTTACATCGGCCGGGTCGAATCCGGCGAGATCCGCTGCCCCAACTACGCCTATGAGCGGGTCTTCCTCCACATGTTCCCCGGCCGCACCCTGGCCGACCTCGGTTTCTCCCCGCGCGAGGCGGTGCGCGGCCGCTCCGCGCAGCGCGCCCTGCCCGTGCCTCCCGTCCTCGCCCACCCCATCCACCGTTCCAAGGAGAGCGACGTGCTGCGTCGCGCGTTCATGGCGGGCGGCTCCGCGACCGTGGCGGCCGCGACGCTCAGCCTCACCCTGCTCGGCGACACCCGCCGGATCCCCTCCCGCGCGGGCGAGGCCGAGGCCGCCGCCGTCGAGGACGCCGTACGACAGATCCGGCTGCTGGACGACCGGCACGGGGCGGACGCCCTCTACCGGCGGGCGGCGGAGCCCCTGCGGACCGCCTACGCGCTGCTGGACGCGGGGGCCACCCGCCAGTCCACCGAGGACCGGCTGCACGCCGGGGCCGGGGAGCTGGCCGTCTCGGTGGGATGGCTGGCGCACGACTCGGGCCGCTTCGAGGACGCCCTCTCGCACTACGCGGAGGCCCTGGCCACCGCCCGGGTGTCGGGGGACGCGGCCCTGGAGGCCCACGCCTTCAGCAACATGGCCTTCCTGGCCCGGGACTGCGGGCGCCCCCGCGAGTCGGTACGGGCCGCCCAGGCGGGCCGGCGCGCGGCCCGCTCGCTGGGCTCCCCCCGGCTGCTGTCGCTGCTGGCCCTGCGGGAGGCGGGCGGCTGGTCGGGGCTCGCGGACCGCAGGGCCTGCGAGGAGGCGCTGGCGCGGGCGCACACGGAGTTCGCGCGGGGCGCGTCGGGCGACGACCCGGAGTGGATGTCCTTCTTCGGCGAGGCCGAGCTGGAATCGCTGGAGTCCCGCTGCTGGGCGGCGCTCGGGGAGCACGCCCGCGCGGCCCGGCACGCCCGGCGGGCGGCCGACCTCCAGGACCCCCACTTCGCGCGGAACGTGGCCCTCTATACGGCGGAGCTGGCCGAGGACCTGGCGCGGGCGGGCGCCCCCGACGAGGCCGCCTGGGCGGGCGGGCGGGTGCTGGACCTGCTCTCCGAGGTCCAGTCGACGCGGATCCGCTCGATGCTGTCGGGCACGGCCCGCACCCTGGTCCCCCACCAGCGCTCCCCGCGCGTCGGCGCCTTCCTGACCCGTCACGCCGAGGCCTGACCGGCGGCGGGGCGGCGGGAGTGCGAGCCGGGCCGCGCGAGTACGAGCCGGGGCCACGGGCCGGGCGCGGTCAGCCGTCGAGGTGGCCCGTGTCGTTCCAGCGCTCCAGCGCGGGGGCCCCGTAGGCCCAGCCCAGGACCGAGAGGGAGGTGGGGTCCAGGCGGATGCGGGCGCCGAAGGAGGCCTCGAAGCCGAGCCAGCGGGCGGCGAGGGTGCGCAGGACGTGGCCGTGGGCGAAGACCAGGACGTCCCGCTCGGCCGCGCGGGCCCACTCCACGACCTCGTCCGCCCGCGCCGCGATGTCGGCGACGGACTCGCCGCCGGGGACCCCGTCGCGCCAGATCAGCCAGCCGGGCCGGACCGCCTGGATCTCGGCCGGGGTCATGCCCTCGTAGTCCCCGTAGTCCCACTCCATGAGGGTGTCCCAGGGCTCCGCCTGGAGCCCGAAGCCCGCCAGGTCACAGCTCTCGCTCGCCCGGACGAGCGGGCTGGTGCGCACCTCCAGGCCGCGCAGCGACGCCCACGGTTCGCGGGCGAGCCGCTCGCCCAGCAGCTTCGCCCCCTGCCTGCCCTCGTCCAGCAGGGGCACGTCCGTGCGCCCGGTGTGCTTGCCGAGCCGGGACCATGCCGTCTGGCCGTGGCGGGCCAGCAGGATGCGGGGGGCCATATCTTCTTCTCCCGGTTCGTGGGCGTTCGCCCCGGATGCAGCGGTTCCGTCGTCCGTCCATCATCCACGACGTGCACACGGGGCAACTCCGCCCGTCCCACGGGCGTCATACACCTCATGACCAAACGGCCTTGGCCCACGCGCTGGTGGGCGGAACTGTTGCTCCTGGGTCTCGTCTACGGCGCGTACTCGGCCGGCCGGCTCCTCGCCCGGGGCGACGCGGACCTCGCCGTCGGCCACGGGCTCGCGATCCTGCGCGCCGAGGAACTCCTGCACCTCGACTTCGAAAGACCCCTCAACCGGCTGTTCTCGCAGACCGGCGCGCTCGGCATACCCGCCGACTTCGTCTACGCCTCCCTGCACTACCTGGTCACCCCCGCCGTGCTGCTCTGGCTCTACCGCCGGCGGCCCGCGCACTACCGCACCGCCCGCACCTGGCTGGTGGCCTCCACCCTGCTCGGACTGATCGGCTTCACCCTGCTGCCCACCTGCCCGCCCCGGCTGCTCGACGCCCCGTACGGGTTCACGGACACCATGGCCCGGTACAGCGCCTACGGCTGGTGGGGCGGCGAGGCGAGCGCCCCGCGCGGACTCGGTTCCCTGACCAACCAGTACGCGGCCATGCCGAGCCTGCACGTCGGATGGGCCCTGTGGTGCGGGCTCCTGGTGTGGCGGTACGCACGGCGTCCGCTCGTACGGGCGCTGGGCCTGGCCTATCCCGCGCTCACCGCGGTCGTGGTGATGGGGACGGCGAACCACTACTTCCTCGACGCCGTCGCCGGCGCCGCCGTGATGGGCGCCGGCCTGGCGATCGCACGCCGCCTCGCCGCCCGCCGGGCGCAGGAACCTTCCTCCGCACCGGACCGCGCGAAGGACACCGCGCCCGCCCCCGCCGCGGGCGCTCCTCCGGAGGCACAACCGGCCGGTTTTCACGGTACGTCCACGCTTGTCAGTGGCGGATGGGACACTTCCGCCCGTGAGCTCCTACCCGCCCGCCGCTCCCGCACAGACGACGACACTGCGGCAACGCCTCGCTGACCTGCGCGGCCCCGCCGTGCCGCCCCGGCCGCTCGACGCCCGCTCCCTGGCCGCGCTCGCGGCCAACCCCGGATGCGGCAGACGCGCCCTTCTCGACGGCGCCGGGGTGGACAAGGGCGCGCTCGCGGCGGCCCTGGGCACGCCCGCCGCGTTCGGCCAGTCGCAGTTCGCCATCGTCCGCGGCAACTCCTTCGAGGCCAAGGTCAAGGCCGACGGCGGGGCCGAACTGCTGCGGCTCGCGCACACCCTCCTGGGCGGGGCCGCCGAGCCCCCCGGACCGGACGCCCGGGTGCCCGACCTGACCGCCGCCGGACCGGAGGGACGCGCCGCCCGGACGGCGCTGGCCCTGCGCGAGGCCACCGCCGCGGGGGCGTGGACGCTGCTGGACCATCCGATGCTGGCGCTGGAGGTGGCCGGCACCCCCGCCTACCTGGAGCCCGACGCGGTCGTGGTGGACCCCGGCGGCCGGTGGAGCGTGGTGGAGATCAAGTCGTTCCCGATGATCGACGGGGCCGCCGACTCCGCGAAGGTGGGCGCCGCCGCGCGGCAGGCCGCCGTCTACGTGCTCGCCCTGGAGCGGACCGCCGGGAAGGTGCCCGGCGCCGAGGTCGGCCACCGGGTGCTGCTCGTCTGCCCCAAGGACTTCTCCAACCTGCCCACCGCCGCGCCCGTCGACGTGCGCCGCGAACGGGCGGTGACCCTGCGCCAGATGGAGCGGCTGACCCGGGTCGAGGAACTGGCCGCCGACCTGCCGGCGGGCCTCAGCTTCGACCCGGCCCGGCCCGCCGGGGAACTCACCGAGGCCGTCTCCGCCGTCGACGCGGCCTACGCCCCCGAGTGCCTGGCCGCCTGCGAGCTGGCCTTCCACTGCCGCGAGCGGTCCCGCGCCGCCGGGGACCCCGCCGCGCTGGGCCGCTCCGTACGGGGGGAGCTGGGCGGGCTGGCCACCGTCGACGCCGCCCTCGCCGCGGCCGGCTCCCCGGCCCCCGCCGACGGGACCTCCGAGGAAGGGGACGACCCCACCGCCGCCGCGCTGCGCCGGGCCGCCCGGCTGCGCGCCGAGGCGCTCGAACTCGCCGCCGCCCGGCCCCCGCACCCCGCACCGGAGGGCCCCGCATGCCCCTGCTGAACACCCTGGCCCGGCTGGAGGCCGTCCGCGCGGGCCGCGCCCGGCCGCTGGCGACCGTACGGCACCGCCACCTGAGCGAGCGGCCGCTGGTCCTCGTACCGCTGACCACCGCCGGCGAGGCGGGGGCCCCGCTCGGCGCGATGCTGGGCACCGACCCGGACGACCCGCTGGTCCTGGTGGTCCCGCAGCCGCGCGACCGCAACCTG
The DNA here is from genome assembly GCF_041862025.1 of Streptomyces sp. AB3(2024). Taxonomy (NCBI): domain Bacteria; kingdom Bacillati; phylum Actinomycetota; class Actinomycetes; order Kitasatosporales; family Streptomycetaceae; genus Streptomyces; species Streptomyces sp. AB3(2024). Next base: position 123,236 of record NZ_JBGWAB010000005.1, on the reverse strand, counting down.
CGCTGGACGTTCCTGGCCGGACTGGCGGAGCGCGTGATGCCGTACGTCGACGGGTACGCGGACGTCGTGGAGCCGGCCGAGCGCACCGAGACCGACCCGGAGACCGGCCGGAAGTCCAAGGTCGAGGCCGAACTGTGCGTGGACGCCCCGCAGATCATCGTGCCCAGCCGGGCCGGCGTGGAGTACGTCCGGCTGCTGGGCCGCTCGATGCGGTTCCGGCGCACCGCCGAGGAGGACCCGGAGAACCCGTACCCGGCGCCCGCCCGGGTGCCGTTGCTGGGCCGCTGGTTCACGCACCTCGCCGAGCGCTCCCGCGTCCCCGGCTCCTCGATGCTGCTCAGCGCCACCGAGCTGCTGGGACGGCACTGGGCCACCGGCCAGAGCAACCTGGAGGACCAGCACCTCGGGTCGCTGCTGGGCTGGATAGCTCCGCCCGGGGGCACGTCGGGGGCCGAGTGGGCCCTGCACGTGGAGCTCGGCCGCGACGGGCACGGCCGGCTGCTGTTCCCGCCGGCCGGCCCGGCCACCGACCCGGCCTTCGACAACGGGCTGCTCGCCCCCGCGATCAGCCGTTTCGACGCGGCCCGGGCGGCGGCGGCCGCGGAGGAACCCGGCGCCGAGGAGCGGGTACGGGAGACCGAGCGGGCGGTCCGGGAGCTGGTCACCTCGCAGATGGCGCACACCTGGCGGCAGACCTGGGAGGCGATCGCCCTGCTGCGCGCCCTGCCGCCGGGCGAGCGCACCACGGAACGCTGGACCCGCGACCGGTGGTCCTTCACCGGCCACCGGGACCGCGTCAGGGCGGGCGAGCCCCCGCAGCCGCGCCGCGACGACGCGGTGACCGCGGCCCAGAAGCTGGCCACGCGCGAGACCGAGCAGGTCCGGCTCGACGCCCAGGAGGCGCTGGACGACCCGCTGGTCATGGCGGGCCGGCGGCTCGCGGGCGAGGCCTTCGCCGGTGAGGTCACCGAAGTGGTGACGGAGTGGACGGAGGGCAAGCGGCCCCGCCCGCGCCCGCTGGTGACGGTGGCCACCGAGGACCGGCCCCAACTGGCCGACGAGGGCGGCGGGAAGGTGTTCCGCTCGCTCGACGGGCGCCAGCAGGCGTTCGCGTTCGTGCGCCACGAGGAGGACGGGCAGCTGGTGCTGCGCGTGCTCGACAAGATGGGCGCGGGCCGGGAACCGGTGGCGGGCTCGGTGCCGGAGAAGGGCGACCGGGTGTGCTGGACGCTGTTCGAGCACGACGCGCGGGGCGGACCCAAACTGCCCGATCCCGAGCACACCCCGTGGACGCACGGCGGGCCGCCGGCCCACCTGAGCGCCCCGACGCCGCCCGACTCCGTGACCGACGAGGACCTCCTGTGACCGCCTTCGACCCGGGCGCGGCCGCCGCCGAGGCGACCGCCGCCATCCTGCGCGACACCCTGCACGGCACCGAGCGGGGCGTGGTGGTGGACTCCCCGCCCGGCGCGGGCAAGTCGACGCTGGTGGTGCGCGCGGCCCGCGAACTGGCCGCGGCCGGACGCCGCCTGATGGTGGTCGCGCAGACCAACGCGCAGGTCGACGACCTGGTGCTGCGGCTTGCCGACAAGGACCCGGAGCTGAAGGTCGGCCGGCTGCACAGCAGCGACGGTGACGCGTACGACCCCGCCCTGCGGGAGCTGCCGTCCGTCACCCTGTCCGCCAAGCCGGGGGACCTGGCGGAGCTGCCGGTGACCATCTCCACGGCCGCGAAGTGGGCGTACGTGAAGGACGCGGAGCCCTGGGAGCACGCGATCGTCGACGAGGCGTACCAGATGCGCTCCGACGCGCTGCTGGCCGTGGCCGGGCTGTTCGACCGGGCGCTGTTCGTCGGCGACCCGGGGCAGCTGGACCCGTTCAGCGTGGTGGGCGCCGAGCAGTGGGCGGGCCTGTCCTACGACCCCTCGGCGTCGGCGGTGTCCACCCTGCTGGCGCACAACCCGCAGCTGCCGCAGCACCGGCTCCCGGTGTCGTGGCGGCTGCCGGCGACGGCCGCGCCGCTGGTCTCGCGCGCCTTCTACCCGTACAGCCAGTTCCGCAGCGGTACGGGTCCGGGCGAGCGGCGGCTCACGTACGGGGTCGCGGGCGACGGCTCGGGCCCCGACCGGGTGCTGGACGAGGCCGCCGCGTCGGGCTGGGGCCTGCTGGAACTGCCCGCACGGCACACGCCGCGCACGGATCCGGAGGCGGTGGGGGCGGTGGCGCTGGTGGTCCGGCGGGCGCTGGACCGGGGCGCCGTGACCGCCGACGAGCAGTCCCCGCGGCCGTCCCCGCTGACGGCCGACCGGATCGCCGTGGGCACCGCCCACCGCGACCAGGCCGCCGCGGTCCGCTCGGCCCTGGCCTCGCTGGGCGTCACCGGGGTCACCGTGGACACCGCGAACCGGCTCCAGGGCCGCGAGTACGACCTCACGGTGGTCCTGCACCCCCTGTCGGGCCGCCCCGACGCGACGGCGTTCCACCTGGAGACGGGCCGCCTGTGCGTCCTGGCCTCCCGCCACCGGCACGCCTGCGTGGTGGTGGCCCGCGCGGGCATAGCGGAACTCCTGGACGAACACCCCTCGACGGAACCGGTCCAGCTGGGCGTCACGGTGAAATTCCCGGACGGATGGGAGGCGATGATGTCCACGTGGGACTTCTGGTCGAACCACCGAGTCTCGTGGAAGCCGTAGGGCACGGATGGGCTCGGGGTCCGGTCACTTCACCCATGAGCGTCCGCAGCGTCAGGGAGTGTTTCCCGGGTGGTGGAGCAGCCAAGGCAGCCTCTGCATGCACCACCCCTCCGACCACTGCCGGGCTACCTCACAGCCGGGCGGTGGGTCCGCTTGGGCAGGAGATCCGAGGCCACCACAGGAGCTATGGAAGCTCCCGCGACATCGGTGAGGAACTGACGCCGAACTGGCCAATCTCCTCCTCCAGGACTTCGTTGAAGATTTTCAGAGCTTCAAGATTCCACGCTTCTTCGTCACCCGGCTCAACGGATCCGGCCAGAGCGCCACTGACCCTCTTGGCAACATCACCCGGAGAGATGACGTAGACAGTCATGTTTCGCCCTTCGCCTTGGGGCGTCCCCAGACGAAGAGCCGAAAGCCCGCCTCGCGAAGGAACGGACCCCGCTCCGTCCAACCCCTCATGGTGGACCACTTCCCGGCGTAGGTCTGGCCGGTGCCAGCAACCTCCCACCTTCCCGGCACGAAGGGTTCACCCATCAGCGCTTCGAGGTTGGCCGCATGCCGCTCCATCGCGCCGGTCAGGGAAGCGACCACGACAGAGGAAGCGGCCAAGGCGATTGATTGCGCCAGATCGTCGATGGCACGCTCAAGCTCCTTGATCTGCTTCCTGTTGTCCCTGCCCGGGACATACCGGCGTTCCGTGATTTCCTCATTCCCCAACTTGGCGAGGAATGCATGTTCCGCCATGACGTAGAGCTGATCCTGCGACCAGGAGACGGAGAACTCGCACGCCTTACCGTTGGACCACGCCAGAGCAGAGCTGCATTCGGAGTCTCGGCTGATCCGCCGCATCTTCAGGACGCGAGTACCCGGTGACGGCCGGTACCGCATGTCGTTACCCCCTGCGTAGTCCCCATCCCGGCCCACCTCGCCGAACACCGGGTGCGGTGGCGGCCCTGAGGGCTTCCGGGGCAGCGGGGCGGCGGTAGCGGCGGGGGTCGGTCGTGACATATCCCGGGGTTCCGGTTTTCTCCGGCGGGACCCGGCGGCGAGACTTCGGTGCGCACAGCACACCTCCACCCAACGGGAGTTCACACCATGACCCGCCTGCACGTCGTCTCCGCCGCCACCCGCCCCACCTCCAGCGGCCGCCCCCTCGCGCGCTGGATCGCCGACGAGGCCCGCGCGCACGGCGGCTTCGAGGTCACCCCGGTGGACCTGGCGGAGATCGCGCTGCCCTTCCTGGACGAGCCGGAGTACGCCTCGACCGGGAACTATGCCCACGCGCACACCCGGGAGTGGAGCGCGCTCGTCGACTCCGCGGACGCGTTCGTGTTCGTGCTGCCGATGTACAACGGGTCCTTCACCGCCCCCTTCAAGAACGCCATCGACTTCCTCTACCGCGAGTGGCAGGGCAAGGCGGTCGGCCTGGTCAGCTACAGCGCGGGCGCCACGGGCGGCGCCCCGGCCGCCGAGATGCTGCTGCCGGTCCTGACCCGGCTCGGCATGCTGCCCGCCGGGCGCTCCCTCGCGATCCCGGGCATCAACTCACTGCTCGGTGCCGAGGGCTTCGAGCCCACGGAGGGGCTGGCGGGCGAGCTGGCGGGCGTCTTCGAGGACATCTCGGCCCTGGCCAAGGAGCCCGCCGCCGCCTGAACCGGCGGCACCCTTGCGCGACGCTGGACAATGGAGGGTGGCCCGGAGGATTTCGTACGCGCAGCAGGAGGACACGCATGTCAGAGCCCGAGCGGACCGAGCGGAGGCTGCGGCCGGCGCCGCTGCTCTTCGAGCCCTCGGAGGCCGCCACGGACCCGGAGCACTTCTTCGACCTGGAATCGATCGAGGACCCGCGTGAGCTGCTGGCCCGCGCCACCGAGCTGACCCTGGCCTTCCGGGCCGCGCAGGACAGAGCGGTGGAGTTCCAGGCCCTGGCGGCGGCCCAGCTGGCGGACCCGCGCCGCTTCGACCGGCTGTCGCCGCAGGCCATCGCCGAGGCGGCGGAGTGGACCGAGGACTACGCGCGCAAGATGATCGAGTTCGGCGAGGACCTCCAGCGCGGCGCCGGCCCCGACACCGCCTGAGCCCGCCCCCGCACCACTCCGCACCACCCGGCACCGTGCCCGGCGCGCCGCTTCCGGCGGGCGCCGGGCGCGCGGCGTTCCGGGCGGGGTCGCCGCGCGCCCCCTGGCATATGCGCGGCGCAACATACTCCACCCCCGCCCGCCCTGTCCCGGATTTCGGTAACTCCTGGGAACGGGAAGACTACGCCCGGTAGACCTTGGCATATGACGACCCTGACGACGGCCGCCGGCTGCCCCGTACTCGACGGCCTCGACGCGCGCACCGCGCCCGCCACCCAGGTCACCGCGCAGGGCGCCGCCTGGCTGGCCTCCGCCTCCGCCCACCCGGAGAACACCCTCGCGGCCTGGCAGGCCCGGCCCGCCGCGCCCGCGGTCCTGCCCTGCGGGACCGCGTTCGACGTCGTCAACGTTCCGCTCGTGGCGGGCCGGCGGATGCTCGACCTGCTCTGGGAGCGGGGGCCCGGCTCCGGGCCCGCCGCCGTGCACCGCGGCCGGATGCTGCTCTTCGCCGCCCCCGGGACCGCGCAGCGGCTGCCGGCCCTGCTCGCCTGGGAGGAGTGGAGCCCGGCCGCGACGGCCCCGCTCTGCCACGGCCACGGGGACGCCGTCACCGTGCCCCCGCTGTCCACCGGCCCCGGCTCCGCCTCCGGGCCGTCGCGCTGGCTGGTGGCCCCCGACGCCGTCCGGCCCTGGCTCCCCGGGCCGGACTCCCTGCTCTGGGCGTTCCTGCACGCCGCCCGGCCCGGTATCGATTTTTCCTTCGGCCGGACCTGATGCTAATGTCTACCTCGTCAGCAAGCGCCGCTAGCTCAGTTGGTTAGAGCAGCTGACTCTTAATCAGCGGGTCCGGGGTTCGAGTCCCTGGCGGCGCACAGACGGAGGAAGACCCCCGCTCAGCAGAGCGGGGGTCTTCTTCGTCGTGTCCGCCGCCGTCAGGCCGTGATCTTCACCGTGTACGCGCCGGACTGCGTGCGGTCCGCGACCTCGATCGTGATCCGCTCGCCCGGCACCGTGAACGTCTCCCCGACCTCCAGCGGCGCGTCCGCCAGAGGCGGGTACACCGAGCGGTCCCAGCAGGCCTCCGTGCGCGGATGCCCGTCCAGCACCTCGATCGGGCCGCCGCCGGAGGCCGCCTCGTTGCGGACCCGGTAGACCAGGACGCCCTCCGTGCAGGTGTCCCCGTCGTTGCCGGAGGAGCCGCGGGCCTCGACGGCGATCGCACTGCCCGGACCCGTACGGATCACCGCGAGCCTGGTCCCGCCCGTGCCGCCGCTCGGCGGGGCCTCCGAGAGCGGCTGGAGGGTGTGCAGCGAGGTGCCGGAGCGCACGCAGTCGACCTGGGAGGGGTCCAGCCAGCCCAGCTTCCACTTGTGCCAGCCGAACAGGTCCGGGGCCATGCCGAACTGGCTGCCCATGACATCCCAGTCACCGACGTAGGTGTCCCAGTCGCCCTTGCCGTCCGTCGGCCGATGGTAGAGGTCGGGCAGGTCGAAGACGTGCCCGGTCTCGTGGGCCAGCACGTTGCGGTCGGGCGGGTGGTGCTCGAAGACGGTGACGATCCGCCGCAGCTCCACGCCGTCCGCGGTGATCGGGCGGTCGAAGTTCACGACCTTGGTGGCGTCGGAGTCCACACCGGGGGCGTTCGGGTCGGCGACGAAGTACACGACGTCGTACCGGGAGAAGTCGACCTGCGGGTCGGCGGCGGCGACCGCGTCCCGCAGGTAGGCCGCCCGGTTCTCGGGGGCCCAGTCGCGCCGTATCCCGTAGGCGGCCGACGGCCGGGGCATCTGGACCCACCGCTCCTGCGGGTGCGGGACCAGGCGGAACCGGCCGTAGGAGGCCCGCCGGAAGAAGTCGCTCGTCGCCGGGAAGTAGTCGGAGGTCAGGTCCGCCGGGGTGACGGCGGGCCGGTGGTCGGGGAAGGAGAGGAAGACCAGCACCGCGTTGAGCTCGCGCTCGGGCTTGGGGTAGGCCCGGTTCCAGCTGTCCAGACCGAGGGAGTGGTGCGCGGCCGTGCGCGTCAGCGCACAGGGCCCTCCGGTCCGGGAATCGGCCACCGCGGGACCCGCCACGAGCGACATCGCGGCGAGTGCCGTCAGGGAGGTGAGGGCGGCGGCCGTGCTGCGCATGCGGGAGCGGTCCACTCCCCCGGGTGTCTGCTGTGGCGGCACATCGACCTCCGGTGGTGGATTCGTACCCTCTCATCCACCTTGAGGCGATTGTCTTACTAATGCCCTGTTCCGCTGCCCCACATGAGTGAGCGGTACGGCAAGTCGGTGACCCACCGATTTGACGGGCCCGCCTACGGAACGTCACGTCCGATCACGTGAGATCAATGACGGCACTCACGCGCTCACAGGCGCGCAGAAACGGTCACCCGGGCCTTCCGCGACGCTCCGTCAGCACACCGTCCGCGGGGCGTCATCATGCCGACGGGCCGCGCCCCGCACGGCGACGCCGCTGGATAGGGCCTCCCGGCAGCCTCTATGATCGGCACACTTTCCTGCACGGACACTCACGAACACTGCGGGAGCCAAGGGTGAGCGCAACCTCAGAAGGAACCGGTTCGGCGGCCGACAGCATCCGACCGGCCCTTACGGAGCGTCACCCCGCGGTGTCCGCCTCGCCGCGCGACTACCGGGCCGCCTTCGACGCGGCGAACCTCGCCATGGCCCTCGTCGGCCGCGACGGCGAGGTCATCGCCGCCAATCGCGCCCTCGCCGGGCTGCTGGGCGCCGAGCCGGACGCGCTCGCCGGGCAGCGCGCCGCCGATCTCGTGGACCTCGCGGCCGAGGCCCGTACCTGGCAGGCCTACCAGGAGGTGCTGCGCGGGCGTCAGGCCCGGCTGCGCTGCACGCGCCGCCTCAAGCACCCCGACGGACACTCGCTGTGGACCGAGGTCACGCTGGGCCCGGTGGCCGGCACCCCGGACGTCCTGCTGTCCGTCGCCGACATCAGCGACCGGCGCGACCTCCAGGCCCGCCTGCGCCACCTCCAGATGCACGACCCGGTGACCCGGCTGCCCAACCGGGCCCTGTTCTTCGAACGGCTCTCCGCCGCCCTGGAGTCCTCCTCGTACGAGCAGGGCGGCACCGGCCGGATCGGTCTGTGCTACCTCGACCTCGACGGGTTCAAGGCCGTCAACGACACCCTGGGCCACCGGGTCGGCGACCGGCTGCTGACCGCCGTCGCGGCCCGGCTGACCCAGTGCGCCGACCAGTACGGGTACGGGCGCACGGGCGGGCACCTCGTGGCCCGGCTCGGCGGCGACGAGTTCGCACTGCTGGTCGAGGACTCCAGCGGCACCGAACAGCTCGTGGACCTGGCGCGGAGCGTACTGGCCGCCGTACAGGAGCCCTTCGATCTGGCCGGGCAGCGGCTGTCGGTGTCCGCGTCGATCGGCGTGGTCGAACGGGACGCGGCCGGGACCTCGGCGACGGGGCTGATGCAGGCGGCGGACACCACCCTGTACTGGGCGAAGGAGGACGGCAAGGCCCGCTGGACCCTCTTCGACCCGGAGCGCAACGCGCACCGCATGACGCGGCAGGCACTGTCCTCGACGCTGCGGCCGGCCGTGGAGCGGGGCGAGTTCGAGCTGGAGTACCAGCCCCTGGTGGATCTGGAGAGCGGAGCCGTGCGCGGGGTGGAGGCCCTGGTCCGCTGGAACCACCCGCAGTTCGGCACGCTGACGCCGAATCGGTTCATCGGGATCGCCGAAGAGGACGGCTCCATCGTCCAGTTGGGCCGGTGGGTACTGGGCGCGGCCTGCCGCCAGGCCCGGCGCTGGCAGATCGAGCAGCCCAGCGACGCGCCGGTGTTCGTCTCCGTGAACGTGGCCGTGCGTCAGGTGTGGGACTCCGACCTGGTCGGCGACGTGGCGGAGATCCTCGCCGAGACCGGACTGGCCCCGCAGCTGCTCCAGCTGGAGCTGACCGAGTCGGCCGTGATGGGCTCCGCGGGACGGCCGCTCCAGGCCCTCCAGGCGCTGAGCGACATGGGCGTGCGGATCGCCATCGACGACTTCGGCACCGGGTACTCGAACCTGGCCTATCTGAGCAGGCTCCCGGTGTCGGTGCTGAAGCTGGACGGCTCCTTCGTACGGGGCTTCCGCTACGAGGAGGGCTCCCATCCCAACCCGGCCGACGAGACCATCGTGGAGGCCCTGGTCCAGCTCGCGCACCGGCTGGGCCTGACGGTCACCGCCGAGTGCGTGGAGACCGCCGGCCAGGCCGCCCGGCTGCGCCGCGTCGGCTGCGACACGGGCCAGGGCTGGCTGTACTCCCGGGCGGTGGCCCCGGAACTGATCGCCGAAATGATCGGCACCCGCCCCGGAGCCTGAACCCGTTGCGGGCCGGCCCCGCAGCTCCGTGCGCGGCGGCGGCGTTCGCAACACATCCCCAATGGCCGGAAATCACCCACCTGGAACCAGTAGAGCGGATTGTCTTCACATGATCCTTTCGCTGCCGTGAACCGGCCGCGATCCGCTCGACCCAGGGGGAACCATGAAGACGACCCGAGCCGCACTCGTCCTGACCGCGACCGCGCTGGCCCCGGTCCTGCTGCTCTCCACGCCGTCCTTCGCCGCGGCCACGGCCGTGGACTCGGACGCGGACAACGCCGCCGCCATCGCCAGGATCCTGGCCGACCCCGCCAGCGGCAAGGGCGTGAAGCGGGAAGCCCAGGAGGCTCTGGACGGCACCCCGGCCGACCGCGTCGCCTTCCTGGCCACCGGCTTCGCCAAGGCCCAGGACGAGGACAACAAGGTCGCCATCCTGCGGATCCTGTTCGCCAACCCGGCCACCGGCAAGGCCGTCAAGCGCGAGGCCAACAAGGCCCTCGACGGCACCCCGGCCGACCGGACCGCCTTCCTGAAGACCGGCCTGCGCCTGGCCCAGGCCGAGGACGACCGCGTGGACGTCGCCCGGATCCTGGCCCGCCCCGGCATCAGCGACGCCCTGCGCGCGGCGGCGCAGAAGGTCGTGGACGGCACCCCGGAGGAGCTGCGCCACTTCATCACGGTCGGCCGGTTCCAGGTCTGACCGACCACTGCCCGCGGCGCGGCCGCCCCTCCACGGGGCCGCCGCGCCGCGGCGTTCCGGGGCTTCCTCCATGCCCCGTGGGCACACCTCCGCCCCACACCCGGGGTACGGGGTGCGGGGCGGAGGTACCGCTCGGCGCGGGGTGGGGGGAGATCAGCAGGCGCCGAGGTCCTTCCAGACGCCCCACTGGCCCGTGGTGCCCGGCGTCTCGTTCTGCGTCCACCACTGGGCCTGCCACTTGCGGCCGTTGTACGAGACCTGGCTGCCGCCGGTGTAGACGGTGCCGGCGACGTAGGCCGGGACGGAGCCGCAGCCGGTGGTCGGCGGGGTCGTCGGAGGCGTCGTGGGCGGGGTGGTCGGAGGCGTCGTGGGCGGCGTCGTCGGCGGGGTGGTCGGGGGCTGCGTGATACCGCCGAGGGCGTCCGAGATCTGGTTGAGCAGGGTGGTCTTGTCGTCCAGGCCGAGCAGCGAGTACATCATCGCGCCGGCCAGGCCGCGCTGCTTGCCGTAGTCGACCCGGGCCTGGACGGCCTTCTGGTTCAGGCCGGTGAAGAACTCGCCGTCCTTGTAGAAGTACGCGGCCTTGGCCTGGTCGTCCCAGAAGGTGGTCGCCGGGTTGTCGACGATACCGCCGAGCTCCTTGTAGTTGGCGATGCCGGCCTGCTGGCTGGTGGGCCGGGCGCCGGAGGGACCGGTGGCGGTCTGCGCGAGGCCGTTGTTCGCCCCGGCGGGGACGCCCTTCCAGCCGCGGTAGTAGAACTCGTAGCCCAGGGTCAGCTTGTTGGCGGGGAAGCCGCCGGTGATGCCGTAGGCCGGGTTGCCGTCGATCCAGGAGTCGATGGCGTTGTCGATGCTGTACTTCTGGGTGCCCGGCGCGATCGGGTCGGTCGGGTCTCCCGCCGGGGAGTACAGCGGGGACTGGTGGTACGTCGGGCCGTCGCCGTCCCAGGCGCCGTGCATGTCGTACGTCATGATGTTCGCGTAGTCGAGGTACGCGCCGATCTTGTCCGTCTCGATGTACTTGATCTTGTCCTGGCCGGCCGGGAGCGCCGCCGTCAGCAGGTACTTCTTGCCGCCGTTGGCCTGCCCGTAGGCGTCGAGCTGGTCGCGGAACTCCTTGAGGAGCAGCGTGAAGTTCTGCTTGTCCTCGGGGGCGTAGTGGTTGCCGAGGTGGCCGCCGGAGGAGCCCGGGTACTCCCAGTCGATGTCGATGCCGTCGAAGATGCCGGCCGCCGCGCCGGCGCCGCCGAAGCCGCCGTCGACCGGCAGGTTGCCCTTGATGTACTGGTCGATGCAGGAGGAGACCAGCTTCTTGCGGGAGGCGTCGGTCTTGGCCGCGTCGCTGAAGTACTTGGAGTACGTCCAGCCGCCGATCGAGATGTTGATCTTCAGGTGGGGGTACTTCGCCTTCAGCTGCTTGAACTGGTTGAAGACGCCCACGATCGGCTGGTCCCACTTGTCGGCGACGCCGCTGACGCTGTCGGCCGCGCTGAAGGACTTCTGGTAATCGGCGTACGAGTCGCCCGCGCCGTCACCGGCGTTGGGGTTGTTGTCGTCGCCCGCCGCCTTGTTCGCCTCGAAACAGGTGAGGTTGGTGGGGTGGATATTGCCGAACGAGTAGTTGATCACGTCCAGCTTGCCCGCTATGCCGCGGGTGTCGAGGTGCTTGGGATAGAAGGCGTTGCCGTACACGCTCCACTGGTCGTAGTAGGCGATCTTCACGCCGCCGCCGCTCGCGGTGGTGGAGGTGTCGGCCGCCTGGGCGGTGCCGAGTCCCGCGAAGGCGGCCAGCGCTCCGGCTGCCAGCGCGGCCGTGGCGGCGGCCGCGATGAGGGGTTTACGGATGTGCATGAACTGCCTCCGGGGGGTGGGAGGGGGGAGCATCAGCTTCAGGTGAGAGAAGTGATAGCGATCACCCCGCGCCCCAGTCAATGGTTTGGACCAAAGAAGGACTAGACCACTGTGCGGACAAATCCGCTCGTCAGAGAGGTGAGGGCACACCAAAAACCGCTCGCCACCCCGAGTGACGAGCGGTTTAAGGCTGCCTTAGGTCATGCTCCGGCAAGGTTTCGGCAACAAACCAGCCAAACCCCGTTCTCCCGCGCTCAAGCCGGAGTCGACCCCTGCGTCGGCATCCCGTACGCATCTGCGACGAGCCCGTACGAGCGCAGCCGGGCGTCCCCGCCGTGGGCGTTGGCGGTCAGCATCAGCTCGTCCGCGCCCGTCCGCTTCACCAGGGCGTCGAGCCCCGAGCGGACCTCGTCGGGGGTGCCGTGCACGATGTTGGACACCCAGCCGTCCACGAACTCCCGCTCCAGCGGGGTGAAGGGGTACGCGGCCGCCTCCTGCGGCGTCGGCACGAGCCCGGGGCGGCCGCTGCGCAGCCGGAGCATCGACAGCGCGCCGGTGAGCACCTGGGCGCGGGCCTCCTGCGCGGTGTCGGCGGCGAGCGCCGAGACCCCGATGAGGGCGTACGGGGCATCCAGCACCTCGGAGGGCCGGAAGCTCTGGCGGTAGAGGTCGAGGGCGGGCAGCGTCCCGGCGGCCGAGAAGTGGTGGGCGTAGGCGAAGGGCAGGCCCAGCTCCCCGGCGAGGCGGGCGCTGAAGCCGGAGGAGCCGAGCAGCCAGATCGGCGGCCGGCCGGCGGGGCCCTGCACCGGGCCGGGCACGGCGTGCACCCGGGCGTACGGGTGGCCGTCGGGGAAGTCGTCGTCGAGGAAGCGGGTCAGCTCCGCGAGCCGGCGGGGGAAGTCGTCCGCGGCCTCGTCCGCCCGTCCGGGCCCGCGCAGCGCCGCCGCCGTACGGGGGTCGGTGCCGGGCGCCCGGCCGAGCCCGAGGTCGACCCGGCCCGGGGCGAGGGCCTCCAGGGTGCCGAACTGCTCGGCCACCGCGAGCGGGGCGTGGTTGGGCAGCATGACCCCGCCGGAGCCGAGCCGGATCCGGGAGGTGTGGGCGGCGAGGTGGGCCAGGATCACGGCCGGGGAGGAACTGGCCACTCCGGGCATGGAGTGGTGCTCGGCGACCCAGTGGCGGTGGTAGCCGCGGGATTCCGCGAGCCGGGAGATCTCCACGCTGGTGCGCAGGGACGCGGCGGCGGTGCTGCCGCTGCCGACGGTGACCAGGTCGAGCACCGACAGGGGCACCGGCGCCCCGCCGCGGACGGTCCCGCGGACCGGATCCGTGCCGCCTGCGGCCCCGCCGCCCGTCCCGCCGCCCGTCGCGTGGTCCGCATCCCCGGTGTCGCTCATCGTCGCTCCCGTCCCGTTCGATTCATCCGTACGAAGAACTCGAACCGTCGGCGCTCCGCGGGCATTCCCGGCGCGGCGGGTCCATGGCATGCTGCTGGCATATGCCAGGCGAGTAGGGCCAGGCAGAGGGACCCGATCGAGCCGTCAATCTGCCCAACAGGCGCTCCGGAAGCGCCTTTTGGTGGCTATCGTGAAGAGGCAAGTGGTAACGACCTGGTAGGGGGAGACCGTGGCTCTGAAGCCCGAGCCGACCGCGCCGTTCCATTCGGTGCAGTACGCCCTGCGCGTGCTCGAAACGATCTCGCGGCACACCGGCGGTGTGACCGACACGCAGCTCGCGCGCGAGACCGGCCTGCCCGCGGCCCATCTCGCCCCGATGCTGCTGATGCTGCGGCGCGAGGGCTACGTCCTCCAGGTCTCCGACGGCGCCTACGCCATAGGCGACTCCCTGGTGCTGCTCGGCTCCGGTGTCGACCGGCAGCAGGCGCTCCAGGAGAGGCTCCAGGACACCCTGGACCGGCTGCGCGATTCGGTCGGCGCGGCCGTCTACATCAGCCGTTACGTCGACGGTGAGGTCCGCATCACACAGTTCGCGGACAGCCCCCGCACCCCGAAGGTGCATGAGTGGGTCGACTTCCGCTCGGCGGCGCACGCCAGCGCGGTCGGCAAGTGCCTGCTCACCCAGCTCGACCAGGACGGGCGGCGCGACCACCTCTCCCGTCACAAGATCGCCCGGCTCACCTCGAAGACGATCGTGAACGAGCGGATCCTCTTCTCCAGGCTGGACAGCCAGCCCGCCACCGTGCCCGTCCTGGACCTGCAGGAGTACGCGGTGGGTACGGTCTGCGCGGCCGTTCCGATCACCGCCGGGTCCGCCGTGGGCTGCCTGGCCCTGTCGATGCCGGTCGAGCACGCCCACCGGCTGCGGGCCGCCGCCGACACCCTGAACCGGAAGGCCGCGCCGCTGCTGCTGTCGCTCGCGCTGTGAGGACGGGCGGAAAGGCCGACGGGCGCAAAAAGCCCGGGAAAACACTTCGGGCGGTTCCCGGTGAGACCGGAAACCGCCCGAAGTTCAGGTGCGCCGCCAGGGACTCGAACCCCGGACCCGCTGATTAAGAGTCAGCTGCTCTAACCAACTGAGCTAGCGGCGCCTGACAGAGAAAATACTACCTGCTCCCGGAGGGTGCTCCAAACCATCACCCCCGGTCCAGCAGCTCCCGGCGCCCCCGGTCCTCGTACGCCGCCAGCAGCGTGGCCAGGGACTCCGCGTCGAGCGGGCGGTAGCCGGCGCCGGTGCGGTGCCAGACGGGGGCGGGGCGGGAGGGGCCCGCGGGCGGGGGCAGGAAGCCGGCCCGGCGCAGGGCGACCCGGTGGATCTTGTTCGTGGCGGTGACGGGCAGGGCGTCGAGGACCCGCAGGTAGCGCGGGGCCATCTTCGTGCCGAGGTCCGGCTGGGCGGCGAGGAAGGCCGCGAAGGCGTCCGGGTCGAAGGAGGTCCCCTCGCGCAGCGCCAGGGCGGCCATGACCTGGTCCCCGGCGACCTCGTCCGGGACGGCGTACACGGCGACGGCCGCCGCCGCGTCCCAGCGGGCCAGGATGTTCTCGATCACCGCGGCGGCCAGGTTCTCGCTGTCGACGCGCAGCCGGTCGTCGGTGCGGCCGGCGAAGTAGAGGAAGCCGTCGGGGTCCCGGAAGAAGAGGTCGCCGGTCCAGTACCAGCCGTCGCGGGTGCGGGCGGCCTCGGCGGCCGGATTGCGCCAGTAGCCCTCGAAGAGGCTGCGGCCGCGGTTGACCAGCTCTCCGATGGCCTCGGCGCCGTTGGTCAGGCGGCCGTCGGCGTCGAGGACGGCCGCGGGGCATTCGAGGCCGGTCTCCGGGTCGATCACGGCGAGGTCGTCCCCGGCGCCGGCCCGGCCGAGCGCGCCCTGCGGGGTGTCGGGGGTCCTCTGGACGGAGGCGCCGCCCTCGGTGGCCCCGTAGCCCTCCACCAGGCGGACCCCGAAGCGTTCGGCGAAGCGCGCCGCGTCCACCGCTCCGGCCTCGGTGCCGAAGCCGAGGCGCAGGGGGTGCGCGCGGTCGTCGGGGCGGGGGGCGGTGGCCAGGAGGTACTGGACGGCCCGGCCGACGTAGGTGAAGTAGGTGGCCCCGTAGGCGCGGACGTCGTCCAGGAAGGCGGAGGCCGAGAAGCGGGGGCACAGGGCGACGGCGGCCCCGCCGCAGAGGGCGGGGAGCCAGTCGGCGATGACGGCGTTGCCGTGGAAGAGCGGCATGCAGACGTAGTGGACGTCGTCCGGGCCCACCCGGAAGGAGCGGGCCAGGGAGTGGCCGGCGGCGGCGAGCCGGCCCTGGCTGCATATCGCGGCCTTGGGGGCGCCGGTGGACCCGGAGGTGAAGTAGAGGAGCAGCCGGCTGCCGGGGTCGGGCGGGCGGACGGTCGCCTCGCCGGGCACGGCGTCCGCGTACGGGGCGAGCAGGGCCGCGTAGGACTCGGTGCCGGTGACCAGGATCCGTACGCCGGGCAGGTCGAGGCCGCGCAGCAGCGGCAGGTGGGCGGGCTCGGTGACCAGGATCCGGCAGTCGGTGTGCAGGATGTCGCGGGCCAGCTCCGGGCCGCGCCGGGTGGGGTTGATCCCGGCGACGGCGGCCCCGGCGAGGGCCGCCGCGCCGAGCCAGAAGGGGAACTCGGGGGTGTTGTCGAGCAGCACCCCCACGTGCGGCTCCGCCCCCGGCGGCAGCAGGTCGACGAGGAGCGCGGCGCGGGCGGCGGCCTCCCGGGCGGTCCGGTGGCGGCTGAGGACGGCGGGCCGGACGCCGCGGGCCGCGTCGGCCCCGTACATCAGCCCGGTCCGGGGGTCGCCCCAGTGGCGCGCGATGAGCTCCGCGACGGTCTCGGGTGCCTCGGCATCGGGTGCAGTCGTCGTCCGCATGCCGCCGGAGATTAGCTGACGTTACGTCAGAATTGAACGTCGGAGCAGGAGTAGAAGGCCATCGGGGTGTCGTTGACCGTCCAGACGGCGAGGATCATGTGCCGTCCGCTCTTGCCGGCGGGCATGGTCCCGCGGTGGATGGTCGTCATGTCCGGGCGGCCGCCGTTGTAGGGCACGACGAGGAAGGGCTGGGGGTCGAGCGAGGCCCGGGTCAGCGGCTTGGTGGGGTCCCAGCCGTTCTTGGTGACGTAGTACTTGAAGTCGGTCGTGGAGTGGTTCGCGGTGAACTGCCAGCGGAAGTCGAAGCTCTGGCCGGAGGTGACGCCGGTGGCGGGCCACTTGCCCCCGCGCGGGTCGTCGAGCTGCGCGAACTCGCTGTGGCCGCCGGAACATATCTGGCCGTCGGCCGGGCCTGCCGCCGGGAAGCCCTTGTAGCCCTCGACGCTCTGGGGCTCCCACTGGATGGGGCCGCAGTCCGCGACGGTCCTGTTGGCGCAGAGCTTCTGGCGGCTGATGGGGGTGTCGGTGTAGCCGTGGCCGCTCGCGGAGGGGGCGCTCAGCAGGGTGACGGCGGCGAGCAGGCCGGCGCCGAGGGCGGCGGCGCCGGCCCGGCGGGGCCGGGCGGGCATGCGGAAGGAACGCATGGTGCTCCTTGGACGTGGGGGGGGACGGGAAGGGGAGCCGTGCGCGCGTGGGGATGACTCCAGGTCTAGACCAAGTCCCACAGTATTGACCGGAGTTGGCCATGTCTATACCAATGAGAAAACGGGTGGTCCGGTCACAACCGGCCACCCGTTTCCCCGTCACGCGTGTTACTGGTCACCACGCCCGGTGTAGAAGGCGACGGTGAGGTCCTTCACCAGAGCCTTGCGCTCGTAGTCGTCGAGCTCGACGATCCCGCGCGAGGTGAGGCGGTGGACGGTGTCGTCCACGGCGTCGACGACCGCGGTCAGGACGGTGTCCCGGTGCTTGGCGTCGATCGCGGCGACCCGGCGCCGCCGCATCGCCTCCGCGACCTCCGGGGCGTACTCGATCCGGGTGGGCTGCGCCGAGAACACCTCGATCCCGACGGCCTCGGTCTCGGCCGCCAGCGTCCGGGTCAGCGCGTCGCCGACGGCCTCGGCGTCGCGCAGGGTCGGGGCGTCCTCGTGGAAGGCGTCGGCGGGGAGCTGGGACAGCACCCGGGCCATGGCCGACTCGACCTGCTCGGCGAGGTAGTCGGTGTGGTCCTCGACGGCGAGGGTCGCCCGGGCGGTGTCCTTGACCTGCCAGACGACCTGGACGACCACCTGGAGCGCGAGGCCGCCGGAATCGACGGCCGGCATGGGCTCGCTGCGCCAGTGCCGCAGGCGCACGTCGACCCGCTGGCGCAGCAGGAGCGGACTGATCCAGGTCAGGCCGGTACGGCGGACCGTGCCGCGGTAGCGCCCGAAGAGGGTGAGCACCCAGGCGTGGCCGGCCCGGGCGCGGCCGAGGCCGCCGAGTGCGAGGAGGGCGACGATCCCGAGGAGGGCGAGCGGGGGCCAGTGCGCGGCGTGCAGTCCGCGGTAGGCGCGGGGGGCCGCGCCGAACGCCGCCACCAGGGGGGCGGGGACGACCCCGGCCCGCCAGAGCACGGCCGCGCAGCCCGAGAGGGCGAGTCCGCCGATGATCACGGCGATCCAGCCGGGCAGCACGGGGCCGCGGTGCTCGCGGAGCCGGTCGTCGCCGCGGGGGACGCGGCGCCCGGCGGTGGGCCGCGCGGCCGGGCGGCGGGGGGTCGCCGGGCGGGGGTCCCGCGGGGGCTCGGGGGGCCGGTGGTGCGCGCGGAAGGGGAGGTGGACGGGGACGTCGGTGACGGCGGTGCCGTGCGGGGGGCGCAGGAGGGGGATGTCCAGCGTGTCCCCCTCCTCTCTCGTGCCCCGGTCGCCCCGGGTCTCGTCCATGCCGCGGGCGACGGCCCGGGCGACGATCTCGGCCACGCCGGGTCCGGGAACGCCGGTTCCCTGCGGGGCGGGGTGCGGGATGCCGGGCTCGGGCTCCGGCACGGGCTCGGGCTCGGGCTTCCTTGAGGTCGCCGTCGCGGTCGCGGTCGTTGTCGCGGGCCCGGTTTCGGTCCCGGTTTCGGTCCCGGTCCCGGTCCCGGTCCAGGTCTCCGCCTCGGCGCGGGCCGCCGGTACGTCGCCCCGCGCGGGCGGCCACCCGGCGTCGACCCACCGGCCCTGCCGGGGGGCGGACCCCTCGGCAGGGCCCGCCGCCGGGACGGGGTACGTCCCCGGGTCGGCCGGGTGGGTCGTGTACGGCTCCGCCACCGGGTCGGCCGCCCGGACGGGGCGGACCGCCGCCACGGCTTCCGGTTCCGCCGGGTGCGCGGCCCGGAGCGCGGGCTGGGCGTCGGCCGGGTGCGCGGCCCGTACGGGGTGCGGCTCCTCCGGGCCGGCCGGGCGTCCCACCACCGGCTCGGGACCGGCGACCCGGGCGGAGGGCGGATCGGCCGGGTGGACGTGACGGCCCGCCGGTACGGCCACCGGCCCCGACGGGGGCGCGGTCCTGTGTGCCGGGGCCGCGTCGGCCGGTCGCGCGGACCGTGCGGGGTACGGCTCCTCGGCCCCGGCCGGACGGGCCGGCGTCACCGGCCCGGGATGGGCCGCCGGGGCGGCGCGGAGCGGCCCGACGGGCTCCGGCCGGGCCGGGTGCCCGGCCCGGAGCACCGGCTCGGGGGCGGAGGGGAATACCGACCGGGCGGAGTGCGGCTCCTCCGGGCCGGCCGGGCGGCCCACCACCACGGCCTCGGGGGTGACCCACCGACCGGGGTGCCCCGCCGCCACCGGTTCGGGACCGGTGGCCGGGTACGGGGCGCCGGCCGGGGTGGCCTCCCGGGCGGAGCGGGCCGCCACGGCGGCGGCAGCGGCCGGGTGCGATGCCGGCGGCTCGGGGGCGGCGGCCGGGACGGGGTGGACCGCCGGGTACGCCGCCGGGGCCGGGGCCGGGTGAACCGCCGAGGTCGGCCGGAAGCACGGCTCGGGGTCGGTCGGGTGCGGCGGGCCCGCGGGTCGCGGGCCCGCCGTCGGCTCGGGGCCGGCGGCGGGCTGCGGCTCCACCGCCGGGGTCGTGCCCCAGGTCCGGTGGGTGGCGGCGGCGGGCGTGGGGCGGCGCGACGAGGGGTGGAAGGTGCCCGTCGTGAAAGTGGTGCGCGTGGGGTACATCGTTGCCTCCGTCATGCGAACAGCCGGCGCCAGGTTTCCGGGCCCGGGTAGCCGTCGGCCGAGGCGCCGCGCCAGCCCTGGGCGCGCTGGAAGGCCTCGACGTTGCGGCGGTCGGCCTCGCTCCAGCGGGGCCCGGGGCCGGACGTGTAGTACTTGCCGAAGCCCTTCTCCCTCAGCCGGCGGCCCAGGGCGGCGATCGCCGCATGGGACTGCCCCGGCCGGAAGAACGCAGCCCCCGGGTACGCGGGCACCCCGCCGGGACCCGGACGGCCGGCCCGCGTGGGCGGGATGTCCTTGCCCTGCCGCTGCACCAACAGCCGCCAGGTGTGCTCGCCCGGGATGCCGTCGGCGTCGGCGCCCGTCCAGCCCTGCGCCTGCTGGAAGGCCTGGGTGGCCAGCCGGTCGGCATCGCTCCACTTGGTACTGGCGCCCTTGGGGTAGAAGCGGAGGGCGCCGCGCCCGATCAGCATCTTGCCGAGTTCGGCCACGTACGGGTTGTCGGCCCCGGGCCCGAACTTCGCGGCACCCGGGAAGGCGGTGGCGCCCGGCTGGCTGGGGGCCGGCGCGGGCTCCTCCGGGCCGATGCCGCCCGTCACGCCGTTGAACCGGTACGGCAGGTACTTCTCGGAGTTCTTCCAGTACCCGTACGGCGTGGGCTGCTTCCGCGTCGTCGGCCGGGTCTGCTCGTAGGCGACGTAGTGCGTGCGCGTCTCGTCGACCCAGCCGCCGAAGAGGACCACGTGCGAGCCGTTGTTCGGGTCCGCCGGGTTGTGGAAGAGCAGCATGTCGCCCGGCAGCAGCTCCTCCTTCGTGATCCTGGTGGCGAAGGTGTCGAGGCTGCCGGTCCACTCGTTCGTGCCCAGGTTCCAGGCCATGGAGACGTAGCCCGAACAGTCCTGCCGGTAGCCGTCCGTCCAGTACTCGGACATGCTGTAGGGGACCTTCGCGTCCAGCCACAGCTTCGCCCGGTTGATGATCGTCGTGCGGTCGATGCGCCGTACGAGAGCGGGAGCGCCGGGCCGGCCGGCGGGGTGTCCGGCCGCGGGACGCCCGTGCAGCGGGGCCCGGCCGCCCTGCGGGCTGTCCGAGCCGTCCAGGGCCACCGGTCCGGGGCCGGGCAGCGGCTTGCCCACGGCCGACGCGGCCGACCCGCCACCGCCGAGGACCACACCGGCGGCGGTGGCCAGCACCAGAGCCCGGCGGGCTCCGCGTACGGCGGGGTGGCCGCCGTCGCGCCGCCCTATGGCCCGCCCGCGCGCGAGGGCGCGGCGCCGCTGCGCGCACCCCGGGCACACGCAGTCGCCCGCGGGCTCGTACTCCTCGAACGCCGGCGCCGGCATCGCCGTCGGCATCGGCACATGCACCGGAGGCTGCATCGTCATGCGGTTCCGTCCGCTCCCCTAGTCGTCCAGTGGTCGACCGCACGCGTATCTGGCGGGACGTCAGATTCGGCTCGGCCCAGACATATCGTGCACGACAAACCCCCCAAACATGGGTTAATCGGACAACGCGGGCGCGGCTGGTCGCGAGCGCCTCCGCAGGTGGGGTAGAGTTTTGCCTGTCACCAAGCGCCGCTAGCTCAGTTGGTTAGAGCAGCTGACTCTTAATCAGCGGGTCCGGGGTTCGAGTCCCTGGCGGCGCACAGACAAGGAGAAGTCCCCCGCAGCGAAAGCTGCGGGGGACTTCTTCGTTTGCGTCGGCGCGCCGGGCGCTAGGCCGGTGCGGCCGGCTTGGTTCCGGCGCCCGTCAGGTAGGCGGCGACCACCACGTTCGCCGAGTACTGCCGGGCCGTCTTGTCGTAGGTCCCGCCGCAGGTGACCAGGCGCAGTTCGGCGCGGCCCCTGACCCGCGGCCCGTACGCCTTGTGCGGGTCGAAGCCCGCGCGCTCGTAGACCCGTACGTCCTCCACGGTGAACTCCGCGATCGTGCCGTCCGCCCGGGTCACGCGGATCTTCTCCCCCGGCCGCAGCGTGCTCAGGCCGAAGAACACCGCGGGCTTGGACCTGGTGTCCACGTGCCCCACCATCAGCGCGGTCCCGGCCGCCCCGGGTGCGGGGCCCGCGCCCCACCAGCCGACCGTGCCGGGGAGCTCGTACGGCGGCGGCTCGACCGCCCCGTCGGCGTCCAGGCCCCGCGCGATCACCGGGGCCTGGACGCCGATGAACGGTACGTCGATCCGTGCGGGCATCGCCGCCGAGAGCGGGGGGCGCGGGGCCGGAAGCCCCGGACCCACCGGCCCGCCGGCCCCGCCGGGCGCGGCGGCGGGCGGGACCCCGGTGATCTCCTTGCCCCACACCCACAGCACGAGGACCAGGACCGACCAGGCGGCGAAGGTCAGCAGCCGGCCCCCCGGGGAGGCCTTGGCCCCGCTCATTCGCCGTTGCGGCGGCGGCGCAGGGTCAGGGCCCGCCCGGCGACCGCCAGGCTGGCGGCCGCGGCCAGCACGGCGCCGATCACGGTCTGCGACAGTCCGGGCCCGTCCCCGTCGCGGCTCTTCTTGGTGGCCGCGGCGAGCCGGGTGGTCTCGGCGACCTGGGCGGCCATTCCGCCGCCGCCCGCATGGACGGGCCAGACCGGCGAGTGGTGGGGGTCGGGGCGGTGGTCGCGCTCGCGGATCTCGATGGAGCCGCGCAGACCGTCGTCGCGACCGCCGTCACGGCCGTCGCCGTCACGGCCGTCGCGGCCCGCGCACTTCACCTTGATCTCGTGCCAGCCGGGCCGCGCGTGCGAGCTGATCATCGTCTCGCCGTACAGCGTGCGGCGGTCGTCGCGGCCCCCCGTCAGGTGGGCCTCGGAGACGAAGACCGGGGAGAGGGCGATCGCCCGGTCGCCGTCACAGCCACGGACGCGGATCTTGACCTGCGTCCCCGGTTCGGCCGGATTCGGGTCCGCCGAGACGCCGCCGCGGTCCCACTCGTTCGCGAGCGCGGCTGGGACGGCCACGGCGGTGCCCGCCGTCAGGACGACGGCCACCCCGGCGACACGGAGTGCGATCAGAGAACTGCGCATGGTGAACCTCCTCGACAAGGAGATTCACGCGCGACGCGCCGCTCCGCATCCGGAGCGGCGCTCTCTTGGCCCGTATGTGTCAGCCGTTCGCACCAACGGACCGCCCGGCGGCCCTAGACCAGGTCCACCAGGTCGGCGATGGAGTTCACCGTCTTCGTCGGGCGGTACGGGAACTTCTCGGTGTCCTCGACGGAGGTCAGGCCGGTCAGCACGAGGAAGGTCTGCATGCCCGCCTCCAGCCCGGCCAGGACGTCGGTGTCCATCCGGTCGCCGATCATCGCGCTGCTCTCGGAGTGCGCGCCGATGGCGTTCAGGCCCGTGCGCATCATCAGCGGGTTGGGCTTGCCCGCGAAGTACGGCTTCTTGCCGGTCGCCTTGGTGATCAGCGCGGCGACCGCGCCCGTGGCCGGGAGCGGGCCCTCGGTGGAGGGGCCGGTCTCGTCGGGGTTGGTGCAGATGAAGCGGGCGCCGGCGTTGATCAGCCGGACGGCCTTGGTCATGGCCTCGAAGCTGTACGTGCGGGTCTCGCCGAGGACCACGTAGTCGGGCTGGTGGTCGGTGAGGATGTAGCCGATGTCGTGGAGCGCGGTGGTCAGGCCCGCCTCGCCGATGACGTACGCCGTACCGCCCGGCCGCTGGTCGTCGAGGAACTTGGCGGTGGCCAGCGCCGAGGTCCAGATGTTCTCGACGGGCACGTCCAGACCCATGCGGCTCAGCCGGGCCTGGAGGTCGCGCGGGGTGTAGATGGAGTTGTTGGTCAGCACCAGGAAGGGCTTGCCCGATTCGCGCAGCCGCTTGATGAAGGCATCCGCGCCGGGGATCGGGGTGCCCTCGTGGATGAGGACCCCGTCCATGTCGGTGAGCCAGGATTCGATCGGCTTGCGCTCTGCCACGGGACTGTTCTCCGCTCTGCGGGGCCTCTGACCTCGGGGGCCTCTGGTCTGTACCACCCTAGCGGCCGGGGGCCGTGGACGCGGAGGGCGTCCACGGCCCGGACGGCCGGCCCGCGGTGCGGGCCCGGGCAGGTCAGCCCAGGGTGACGTCGTCGACGGTCCAGAACCAGTTGTTGGTGCCGCTGTAGCGGAAGCGGACCTGGACGTCGGTGGCGCCGGCCGGGACCTGAAGGGCGATGGACTCGCCCTTGGCCACGGCGTCGGCGGTGTAGTTCTTCACGACGGTCGCGGCGGCGCCGTTGTAGGAGACGAGGACCTGCGCGGTCTGGCCGGCCTCGTGACGGTAGTGCGTCTGGAAGGCGAGGGTGCGCGTGGTGCCGCCGGTGACCGCCCACTTGGGGGTGACGAGGGTGGAGTCGAAGGTGCCGGTGTGGCTCTTGTCGTCCCACTCGTCGGAGTCGGCGACGGCGAACACGTCACGGGAGCGGACGTTCAGCTCGCGCCACTGGTCGCGCTGCGACTGGCTCCAGAACTCGTCGGTGGCGAAGGCCCATCCGGCCCACTCGGTGACACCGCCGGTGCCCATCTTGGAGTTGTCGATCGACCAGCCGGCGGGCGGGGTGTGCGTGAAGCCCTTGGTGGCGGCCGGGATGCCGGTCTCGTCCACGCGGGCCTGGAGGTTCGGGCGCAGGGTGTCGAAGGGGTCGCTGCCGGTGGTGGTCAGCGGGACGCCGTCCGTCCCGGCGGTGCCGACCCCGACCTGGGCGAGCGCGGTGGCGGCGACGTCGACGAGCTTGACGTCGGTGCGGACCGAACCGGCGGGGATGCCCGCGCCCTTGGCGATGACGAAGGTGCCGCGCTCCTGGATCGTGGAGCCGCCGTGGCCGCCCGCGTCGGTGTGACCGTGGTCGGTGGTGACCAGGACCTTCCAGTTCTCCTGCGCGTAGGCCGGGCGGTTCTGGACGGCGGTGAGGAGCTTGCCGACCAGGGTGTCCACGCGGCCGATGGCATTCAGGTACTCCTGGCTGGCGGCGCCGGAGGCGTGGCCCGCGTGGTCGATCTCGCCGAGGTAGACGAAGGCGGCGTCCGGGTTCTGGTTCTGGAGCTCGGCGGCGGCAGCGGCGGCGATCTTCGGATCCTCGCTGCCGTAGCCGTCGCGATCGCCCTTGAGGCTGAGGCGCTTGTCGACCTTGGCGGAGAAGATCGGGCCGTTCTGGTCGGTGGAGGTGATGGGTTCCCAGTCGGCGGCGGCGTAGGTGTTGAGCGCCGGCTTGGCGTTCTCGATGCGGGTCAGGAAGTCCGGGTATGCGCCGTAGTTCTTGCCGGTGAAGGAGTTGTCCTTGACGCCGTGCTTGTCGGGCCAGACGCCGGTGGCGATGGTGGACCAGCCGGGGCCGGAGGAGGTGGCGGCCATCGGGCTCGCGTAAAGGGTGCTGCGGGCGGTGAGGCCCTGGGCCATCAGCCCTTGCAGGTTGGGGGCGTTGGCGGCCTTGACGCGGTCGAGGACCGTGCCGTCGATGCCGATCACGAGCACCTTGTCGGTGGTGGCGGCGGCCTTGGGGGCGGCGGCTTTGGCAGCGGCGGCCTCGGCCGCGGCCTTGGGGGTGGCGGGGGGCTGGGGGGCGGCCAGGGCGGTGGTGGCGCCGAGGGCGGTGGCGAGCAGGGCCGTGGCGGTGGCGGCCACGGCGAGGGTCCGTCCGGACAGGACAGGGGACACGTACTCCTCCAGGAGCAAGTGGGCAGACGGGGGCGCGGAGCGTGGCGCTGTGCGGTGGCGCGGCGCGGCGGTGACGGGTGGTGCGGTGTGCCGCGCGGGGCGGTGCGGGGTGGTGCGGTGCGCAGGTCGCGGCGATGCACGGTGCGGGTGCGCAGGTGTGGTGCCGGCGGTGCGGTGTGGTGGTGCGGGTGCGGTGGCGCGGTGCGGTGCGGTGGTGCGTGGGGCGCGACGGCGCCGCCGCCCGGTGGCGCGGAAGGGCGGGCGCGCGGAGGGTCCGGGCCGAGGGGCCTCGTGTGCGCCTTCGGTCCAGACCCGTTATGCACTCGACACTCTCGCGGTCGTGGGTGACCGGGAGGTGTCGGATCAGCTGCCGGTCGCCGACTTCCACGCGTCGACGTAGCCGGTGAGGTTCTTGTCGATGTCGGCCCAGTCCGGCTCGAAGACCTCGACCCCGCCCATGATCTTGGTGAGTTCGACGGCGTTGGCGTCGGTCGGCTTGATGTCCGTACGGGCCGGGAAGCCGCCTCCGACCTCGCTGACCAGCTTCTGGGCGTCCTCGGAGAGCAGGTAGTCCAGGAGCTTCTTGCCGTTCTCGGTGTGCGGGGCCTTGTCGACCAGCCCTGCCGCGTACGGGAGGGCGAAGGTGGTGGGCTTGCCGCCGTCCTTGGCGGGGAACCAGATGCCGAGGTTCGGCATGGCCTTGGACTGCGCGAAGTTCATCTGGACGTCGCCGTTGGCGACGAGCAGTTCGCCCTTGTCGGTCTTGGGCGCGAGCTTGCTGGTGGAGGAGGACGGGCCGACGTTGTTGGCCTGGATCTTCTTGAGGTACTCCATCGCCGGCTCCTTGCCGCCGAAGTCGTGCATGGCCTTGATCAGCACGGCCGTGCCGTCGCCCGCGACACCCGGGGTGGAGTACTGGAGCTTGCCCTTGTACTTGCCGTCCAGCAGCTCCTCCCAGGTCTTGGGGGCCGCGGTCAGTGCCTTCTTGTTGTAGACGAACCCGAAGTAGTTGTTGACGACGGAGGTCCACTTGCCGTCGGCGGACTTGTCCCCGCCGTTGACCTTGTCGGAGCCCTGCGGCTCGTACGCCTGGAGGAGGCCCTTGCCGTCGGCCTGCTGGATGAAGGGGGGCAGGGTGACGAGAACGTCGGCCTGGGTGTTGGTCTTCTCGCGGACGGCGCGCTGCACCATCTCGCCGGATCCGCCCTCGACGTACTTGACCTCGATGCCGGTCTTCTTGGTGAACTCGGCGAAGACCTTGTCGTACCAGCCGTCGCCCTTGTCGCTCTTGAGTCCGTCGGCGCTGTAGACGGTGACGACCTTCTCGCCGCCCTGGGAACCGGAGGTCGCGGCGCCGCCGCAGGCGGTGAGGGAGACGGCGAGGGCGAGGCTGCCGGCGAGGGAGGCGGTGACGCGGAGCAGGAGCTTGCTGGGCATGGAACTTCCTTACGGGGAAAGGGAGTCGGCGGGGGATGGGGCGGGGATCAGCGGTAGGAGGCCCTGGTGCGGACGCGGGAGACGGCCAGCAGCACCAGGAGGGTGGTCGCCATCAGCACCACGGCCACGGCGGAACCGCCGAAGAGCGAGCCGCGGTCGGTGGCGGTGAACACGCGGACCGGGAGGGGCATCCAGTCCGGGGGGTAGAGCATCATCGTGGCGCTCAGCTCGCCCATGGAGAGGGCGAAGCAGAGCCCGGCGGCCGCGGTGAGGGACGGCAGCAGGAGCGGGAGCCTGACCCGCCACAGCACGTGGGCGGGGCGGGCCCCGAGGGAGGCCGCCGCCTGTTCGTAGACGGGGTCGAGACGAACGATGGCGGCCGAAACCGACTGGTAGGCGAACGCCGTGACAAGGATCGTGTGCGCCAGGACGACGATCGAGCCGGTGCCGTTGAGGAGCACCGGCGGCCTGCTGAAGGCGACGAGCACGGCGAGGCCGACCACCACGGAGGGCACGGCGACCGGCAGCATGAACAGGGCGTCCAGGCAGCGCTTCCCGCGCTTGTTCAGGCCGGCGGCGGCCAGCGCGGCCCAGGTGCCGACGGTGAGCGCGAGCAGGCTGGCGGTCACCGCGGTGACCAGGGAGGTGGTGAGGGCCTGGAGGGATTCGCCCCGGACGGCGGACGCGTAGTTCGCGGTGGTCGGGCCGGAGGGGAAGGCGCCGGACCAGTGGGTGGCGAAGGAGGCGGCCACCACCACGAGGAGGGGCAGGGCGAAGAGGGGCAGGAAGAGGAGGCCGAACAGGCCCCACGCGGCCCAGCGGCCGCCCTTGCTATGCACCAGCACGCTTGCCCACCACCCGGTAGAGGCCGAACAGGCCGACGGAAATCGCGATGTTGACGACGGCGACCACGCAGGCGGCCGCGTAGTCGGATTCGAGGATCGCCTTGCCGTAGATGAGCATCGGCAGGGTCGTGACGTCCTTGGCTCCGGTGAACAGGACGATCCCGAACTCGTTGAGGCACATGACGAGGACGAGGCTGCCGCCCGCCGCGAGGGCGGGGAGGGACTCGGGGAGGATCACCTGCCGGACGATCCGGGCGGGGCGGGCGCCGAGGCCGGCGGCCACCTCCAGCTGTGCGGTGTCCAGCTGGGAGAAGGCGGCGAGCAGCGGGCGCATCACGAAGGGCGTGAAGTACGTGATCTCCGCGAGCAGGACGCCCCAGGGGGTGCCGAGGAAGTGGAAGGGGCCGTCGGCGACGCCGAAGAGGTCCGTCCAGACCCCGTTGGCCATGCCGACCGTTCCGTAGATGAAGAGGAGGGCGAGGGTGATGAGGAAGGAGGGGAAGGAGAGGAAGACATCGATGAACTTGGCGACGGCCCTGGCTCCGGGGAAGGGCACGAAGGCGATGATCAGCGCGAGCGTGAAGCCGAGCAGGAGGCAGCCGGCGGTGGCGCCGACGGCCAGCCAGACGGTGGTGCCGAGCGCTTCGCGGAACGGCGCGGAGGCGAAGACGGAGGCGTACGCGTCGAAGGCGCCGCCGCCGTTCTCGGGGGTGAAGGACTGCCGCACGACCAGCGCGAGGGGGTAGAGGAACACCAGCGCGAGCACGGCCACGGGAGGCAGCGCCCAGGCGGCGCGCCCGATCCTCTGCGGGGTCGCTCCCCGAGTCGCCTCCCGGGGCCCCTGCGGCGCCGGTTCCGCGGTCGCGGGCGGGGCGGCGGGGGCGCCGCCGGTCCGGCGGTCGGAGGGCCCACCGGCGTACGGGTCCGGCCGGGGGGCGGGGGCGGACTGCCGGGGCGGGGCGGGCGGGAGCCGGTCGGCCCGCCCGGCGGGGGCGGGGCTCCCCGCAAGCGGCCCGGCAGGGGCGGGGTTGGGGGCGGCGGCTCGCCGCGAGGCGTCAGGCATCGCAGACCCCCGCCGCCAGGAGGACCCCGTCGCGGGGTTCGAAGTGGAGGGTCACCTCGTCGCCCAGGGCCGGGGTCTCCCGCAGTTCGGGGAGGTCCGCCTTGACGCGGTGGCCGTCCACGTCGACGTAGAGCCGGTGCGTCGAGCCCCGCCACTGCACCTCGGCGATCCTGCCGCGCAGGGCGTTCGGCCCCTCGCCGAGCCCGAGCAGGTGCGGGCGTACGCACAGGGTGGCCGTGGAGCCCGGCGCGGCGCGGCCCGGGTCGAGGGTCAGCGGGCGGCCCGCGAAGACCGCGCCGTCGTCGGCCACCGTGACCGGGAGCAGGTTCGCGTTGCCGACGAAGGACGCCGTGAACTCCGTGCGCGGCGCCCGGTACAGCTGCTGCGGGGTGCCGCAGTCCTGGAGCCGGGCCCGGTCCATGACGGCGATCCGGTCGGCCAGGGTGAGCGCCTCGACCTGGTCGTGGGTGACGTAGAGGATGGACACCTCGGGCAGTTCGCGGTGCAGCCGGGCCAGTTCCGCCAGCATCCCGGAGCGCAGCTGGGCGTCCAGGGCCGAGAGCGGCTCGTCCAGGAGGAGGACCCCCGGGCGGATGGCGAGGGCGCGGGCGATGGCCACGCGCTGCTGCTGCCCGCCGGAGAGCTCCCGGGGGTAGCGCTTGGCGTAGGCGCCCATCCCGGTCATCTCCAGGGCCTCGGCGACCCGGGCGGGGATCTCCGCCCTGGGGGCCTTCTGGGCGCGCAGGCCGAAGGCCACGTTGTCCTCGACCCGCATGTGCGGGAAGAGCGCGTACTGCTGGACGACCATGCCGATGCCGCGCTTGTGCGGCGGCAGGGCGGTGACGTCCCGGCCGCCGATCAGGACCCGCCCGGAGAGCGGCCGTACGAAGCCGGCGACCGCGCGCAGCGCCGTGGTCTTGCCGGAGCCGGAGGGGCCCAGCAGGGCCATGACCTCGCCGGGTTCGACGGTCAGGTCGAGGGAGTCCAGGACGGTGGTGCCGTCGTAGGAGACCGAGACGGAGTCGAAGCGGATGCCGCTCACACCGGCTCCGCGTCGAGCGGCGCGAGCAGGGCGGGCAGTTCGGCGATGGAGCCGAGGACGTGGGTGGCGCCGGCCCCGGTCAGCGCGGCGCGGTCGTGGGCGCCGGTGAGGACGCCCGCCACGACGCCCGCTCCGGCGCGGTTGCCGCTGAGCACGTCGTAGGCGGTGTCCCCGGCGACGACGGTGTGGCGTACGTCGGCCACCGCGCCGGTGCGCAGGAAGGCGGTCAGCACCATGTCCGGGTAGGGGCGGCCGCGGCCGCCGGCGTCGGCGGGGCAGAGGGTGAGGTCGGCGAGGTCCCGCCAGCCGAGGGCGTCGAGGATGGCGTCCTGGGTGACGCGGGCGAAGCCGGTGGTCAGGACGACGGTGCGGCCGTCGGCGCGGAGCTCCTCGATGGTCTCGCGGGCGCCGGGGAGCGGGGCGACGAGGCCGCCGTCGACGAGTTCTCCGTAGGCCTGCTCGAAGGCGGAGTTGGCGCGCCGGGCGAGTTCCTCCGTACCGAAGAGGTGGCGGAAGACGGAGATCTTCGACTCGCCCATGGTGTCGCGTACGTACCGGAGCTTCGCGGCGTGGTCCGCGCTGCCCGGCTCGACGCCGAGCCGGCCCGCGGCGTGCTCGAAGGCGCGCTCGACGAGGCCGCCGTCGGCGACGGTGGTGCCGGCCATGTCGAGGACGATCAGGTTCCTGGCGGGGGTGCGGTCGGTCATGGTGTTCACCAGCCCAGTTCGTTCGCGGTGGTCTCGGCTATGGCGGGCGAGCAGGTCATGCCGCGTCCGCCGGGTCCGGTCACCAGCCAGACGCCGTCGCCCACCTGCTGGCGGTGGACGACGCGGCTCGTGTCGGTGCACTGCGCGTACACGCCCGCCCAGCGGTGCCTGATCTTCGGCAGCGGGCGGCCCAGGAAGGCCTCGACCACCCCGGTGAGGTGCTCGTAGGGGTCTTCGAGGGTGTCGAACGCGAACGGGTGCTCGTATTCGTGGGTGTCGCCGATGGTCAGTCCGCCGTCCAGGCGCTGGACCATGAGCAGTTGCATCTTGTGCGCGGCGGCGACCGGCGCCTGTTCCTGTTCGGCGTTGAGGGCGTCGAGGGCTGGGGACGCGTAGGCCGGGTAGTAGCGGAAGCTGTCGGCGTCCGCGACGGAGGTGGTGAGCCGCTCGCCGAGCGGCGCGGTCTGCATCATCTGGAGGCGGACGCGGCGTACGGGCAGGTCGGGGGCGAGTTCGCGGACCAGGCCGGACAGCCAGGCGCCGGTGGCGAGGACGACGGCGTCGCCGCGGTGGACGTCGCCGTGGTCGTCGCGGACGGCGCCGGGGGCGGTGACCTCACGGACCTCCCGTCCGGGAAGGAAGGTGTAGCGGCCGGAGGCGCGCAGGGCCTCGCGCAGGTGGAGCTGGGCGGTGCGCGGTTCGACGGCCGCGTCGCGCTCGCACCACAGGGCGGCCTCGAAGTCGCCGCGCAGGGCCGGGTTGATCTCCCGGGCCTCGGCGGCGGTGACCAGTTTGTAGCCGCGGGCGGCGGCGTCGGGGCGGGCCACGGCCGCCTCGGCGACGGCGCGTTCGCGGGCGCCCCGGACGGGGGTGAGGGAGCCGATGGCGCGGAAGCCCAGGCCGGGCACCTTCGCGCCGATCCGCTCCCAGAGCTCGCGGGCCCGCAGGGCGGTGTCGAGCTCCTCGCCCCCGGCCCGGCCGCTGACCCAGATCTGGCCGAAATTGCGTAGTGACGCGCCGCGAGCCTCGGCCTCGCGCTCGATCTGGACGACCTCGTGGCCGCGTTGGACTGCTTGCCAGGCGTGCATGGTGCCGACCACGCCGCCTCCGACGACTATGACTCTCACGTCGACCAAGGTGGTGGGGGCCCGTGTCCCGGGGAGGTCGGTCCGGCGACGGGCCGGTGAACAGCCCTCGACGCTTGGACTAGACCCGTTATCATTCCGTGATCTGGATAGGTCCTGTTTGGGGAGTTTAGGAGGGATCCTCGGGGGCTATTCGGGCCGCAGGCGGGTCGTGAAGCTGAACCGGTCACCACGGTAGAGCGAACGCACCCGCTCCAGCGGACGCCCGTCCCGGTCCCGCGAGAAGCGGTGGATGAGCAGCATCGGCAGCGCGGGCGGGGTCCCGATGAGCAGGGCCTCGCGGGGGGTGGCGAGCACCGTCTCCAGCTTCTCGTCGGCATCCCCGAAGGCGATGCCGAGGCGGTCGTGGAGGTATCCGTAGAAGGAGGAGTCCGGCTGGAAATCGACGTCGAGGCGGGGCGCGCGCGAGACCCGTACGTACGTGCTCTCCAGCCCGACGCGCTCGTCGTCGGCGAGCAGCACGCGCTCCAGGTGCCAGACGGGCTCACCGGCCTCCGCGCCGATCCCGCGGGTGAGTTCGGGCGGGCAGGGGAAACGCTCCAGGCCGATCAGGTGGCGGCCGGGGCGGCGGCCCTGGCGGCGCACGCCCTCGGTGTAGCTGGCAAGCGAGAGGGGCTGCTCCAGCTTGGGGCCGGCCACCACGGTGCCACGCCCGGAACGGCGGAGCCGGCCCTCCAGCAGCAGCTCGCGCAGGGCTTGGCGGACGGTCTCCCGGGACACCTCGTAGCGCTCGGCGAGATCGCGCTCGGTGGGGAGGCCCCCGCCTTCGCCGAGCTCGTCGAGGAGGTCGGCGACCTGGGCCTTGACGGCGTAGTACTTGGGGACGCGGCCGTGCTCGGGGATGCCGGAGCGGACGGGCGAGCCGGGGCGGTGGGCCGGGTACGGGGTCTGTTCTTCCACGGTCGGACTGTACGTGGGGCAGGTGTACGGGGATCGGCGCGCGGGGGGTGCGGGGTGCTCAGCGGTCCCGGCGTTCCCTGGATTCGGGAGCGGCGGTCGGCACCTGGGTGGCGGGCGTCCCGTGGGGCGCGCGCAGACGGCGGGGTTCACGGGGGGCGCGCAGGCGGCGCGCGCCGAGCAGGAGCCCGGCTCCGGCGAGGAACGCGGCGACGGCCCCGGCACCGTAGATCCACTCCCGGGGGCCGGTGTGGGCGAGGGAGCCGGCCTCGACGGGGTCCTCGTCCTGCGGCCCCTGCACCGAGAAGCGGTACCCGCCGGCCTCCCCGACCCAGTCGCCGTCGTCGCCGTGCTCACCCTTGCGCTGGACCAGGGCGGCGTCGGCGAGGACGTCGCCGTGGGGGGCGTCGGGGGCGAAGGAGAGCCGCACCTTGACGGTCGTGGTGCCGCCCGCCGGGACGGAGAAGCCGGCGAACGCGTCACCGCCGCCGTCGAAGACGGCGATGGTCTCGTCGCGGTCGCTGCGCTCCAGGCTGACGGGGTGGGTGCCGCCGGGCGCGTCGAACTCCATCCGCAGGTGGGCGGGGCGCAGGGCCCGGGCGGTGTCCGTGAACACGATGACGGGATGGATGGAGGTGCACACGCCGCCCGTGCTGTTGGTCAGGTCCAGCAGCCAGGTCTGCGGCTCGGCGCCGGCCCGGTAGACGGCCGGGCCGCCGCGGATGCGGGCGCCGATGGGGAAGGCGCTGCTCTTGCCGTCCCCGCAGCTGGCCTGGATGCGGGAGGGCGGCGCGGGCGCGGGGCGGGCGGCGCTGCCGCCGCCGTCGGCAGCGGCGGTGGGCGCGCCGACGGCGAGGAGCAGGGCGGCCATGGCGGTGACGGCCGCCGCGGCGGTCTTGGCACCCGGGGGTGGGGCCGTACGCAGTCGCTGTCCCATGGAAGACCTTCGCTGCTAGCCGGACGGGATGATGATCGGACGAGGCGACAATCACCCCGGCCCTGCCCGCACCCTCCCACGCGCGCGAAATCCCTTTCACACCGCCGCGCCCGAGCCCTCCCGGTTTACGCCCGAACGGCGGCGAAGGTCAACCCGACCACCCCCACCAGCCCGCAAGCGGACGACGACCGCCCCGCACACCCCACCAGGCCAGGGCGCGGGCGACACCCCACCCCGCGCACGCCACCAAACCAGGGGGCAGGCAACGGTCAACCCGCCCCCCACCACCGGGGGGGGCGGGCGACGGCCGCCCCGCACACCCCCACCAGGCCGGGGGCGGGGACGGGGTGGGGTGTTGGCCGGGACGTAGAACGTGATTTGTTGGCGCGAGGTACCCAGCACCAACGCAGCCCCGGACAGGGCGCCATAAATCATGCAGTCCCGGACGACACCCCACCCCGGCACCGACCCCGGCCACCCCCGACCCCGCCCGGGCCCCGCGCCACGCGGCCCCGCGCCACGCGGCCCCGCGCCACGCGGCCCCGCGTCAGCCGTGCCCGAAGAGCGGACCCAGCGCCAGCGCCGCCGCCCCCTCCGCCACCCCCGCCACCGCACGTTCGACCGGCGGCGGGTCACCCGTCAGCGCCCGGGCCGCCAGGACGGCCCGGACCCCCTCCACGAACACGTCCGGCTCGGCGGCCACGACCCGGCCGCCCAGCAGCACCCGGTCCACGTCCAGCAGCGCCACCAGGTTCGCGGCCCCCTCCCCCAGCAGCCGCGCGGCCCCCGCGAGGTCGCCGCGGGCCACCGCGTCCAGGCAGAGCACCT
The DNA here is from genome assembly GCF_041862025.1 of Streptomyces sp. AB3(2024). NCBI lineage: Bacteria > Bacillati > Actinomycetota > Actinomycetes > Kitasatosporales > Streptomycetaceae > Streptomyces > Streptomyces sp. AB3(2024). The sequence continues at coordinate 89,543 of NZ_JBGWAB010000005.1, read as the reverse complement.
CCAGGCAGCCCCGCCCCCCGCACCGGCACGGCGGCCCGTCCAGCCGCAGCACCTGATGGCCGAACTCCCCCGCCGCCGAGCGCGCACCCCGGTACACCGCGCCGTCGAGCCGGAGTCCCGCTCCGAGCCCGGTCCCGACGTGCAGGTACACGCAGGAGCCGGTCCCGCCGGGCCCCCCGGCCGCCGCGACCGCCGCGTTGGTGTCCTTGTCCAGCGCCACCGGCAGCCCCAGCCGCGCCTCCAGCACCTCCCGCAGCGGGTACCCCGCCCAGTCCGGGAACCCCGTCACCGGGCCCAGGACCCCGCTGCGCCAGTCCAGCGGGCCCGGCGCGGCCACCCCGACCCCGACCGGCGGCGCGGCCGGCCCCCGCGCGCGGACCCGTACGACCGCGGCCAGGACCGCCTCCACGACGAGGTCCGGGCCCGCCCCGAAGTCCAGGGGTCCGCTCCACTCGTCGACGACGCCGCCCGCGAGGTCGACCCGTACCGCCCGGATCCGGTCGCGGTCCAGGTGGACCCCCACGGCGTACCGGGCCTGCGGAACGAGCCGCAACAGCGTGCGGGGTTTGCCGCCGGTGGAGGCGCCGCGGCCGGCCTCGGCCACCAGGCCCTCCGCCGCGAGGCGAGCGGTGATCTTGCTGACGGCCTGCGGGGTGAGGCCCGTACGGGCGGCGAGTTCGGCGCGGCCCAGGCCCGGCGCACCCGCCGAACGCAGCAGGTCCAGCAGCAGCGCGTCGTTGTGCCCGCGCACGGCCGGCAGGTTCGCCCCGCCGCGCCCGCCGCGCCCGCCCGCACGATCGCCGCCGCCCCCGCCGCCGCCGCTGACGTTGCCCTTGCCCCTGTTCACCCGCCCATTGTCCACCCTCCTTGCACTTACGCAACGCTGTTGCCAAAGTGGAGCCATGAACACCGCCCCCACCAGCCCCACCACCCCCACCGCCCCGCTGCGGGTCGCACTCATCGGCTACGGACTCGCCGGCTCCGTCTTCCACGCCCCGCTGGTGTCCGCGACCGAGGGCCTCGCCCTCGACACCGTCGTCACCTCCGATGCCGGCCGTCAGGCCCAGGTCCGCGAGGCCTACCCCGACGTCCGTGTCGCGGCCTCCGCCACCGAACTGTGGAACCGCGCCGGCGAGGACTCCCCCGGCCTGGTCGTCATCGCCTCCCCCAACAAGACCCACGTCCCGCTGGCCACGGCCGCGCTCACCGCCGGCATCCCGGTGGTCGTGGACAAGCCGCTCGCGGCCACCGCCGCCGAGGCCCGGAAGCTCGCCGCGCTGGCCGACCGGACCGGCACCTTCCTGTCCGTCTTCCAGAACCGCCGCTGGGACAACGACTTCCTGACCGTGCGCCGCCTCCTCGCCGACGGCGAACTCGGCGAGGTCCAGCGCTTCGAGTCCCGCTTCGAGCGCTGGCGCCCGCAGCTCAAGGGCGGCTGGCGCGAATCCGGCGCCCCCGAGGAGATCGGCGGGCTGCTGTACGACCTCGGCAGCCACGTCGTGGACCAGGCACTGGTGCTGTTCGGCCCGGCCGTACGCGTCTACGCGGAGGCCGACCTGCGCCGCCCGGGCGCCGAGACCGACGACGACACATTCATCGCGATCACCCACGCGAACGGCGTCCGCTCGCACCTCTACGTCAGCGCGACCACCGCGCAGCTCGGCCCGCGCTTCCGCGTCCTCGGCTCCCGGGCCGGCTACGTGAAGTACGGCCTGGACCCGCAGGAGGCCGCCCTGCGCGAGGGGATGCGCCCCGACCGGGCCACCGACGGCGCGCTGTGGGGCGAGGAACCGCCGCACCTGTGGGGGCGGCTCGGCTCCGGCGAGTCGCCGCTGACCGGCGGCGGGATCCCGGTGCCGACCGAGCACGGCGACTACCCGGCGTACTACGCGGCGGTCGCGCGGGCCCTGCGCACGGGCGGCCCGGCACCGGTCACGGCGCACGAGGCGGCCCGGTGCCTGGAGGTACTGGAGGCGGCGCGCAGGTCCTCCCGCGACGGGGTGGCGGTGGACATCGCGGCCTGACCGCGACGGGGTGACGAACAACCCGGCGCGCACGGAAAGGGGCGGGTCCGCCATCGGCGGCCCCGCCCCTGCCTCCCCCCGCCTGCGCTACGCGCCCTTGAACTCCTGGCGCTGGCGCCCGAGGCCCTCGATCTCCACCTCCACGACGTCACCGGCCCGCAGGAACGGCTTCGGCTCCGGCTGGCCCGCGGCCACACCGGCCGGCGTGCCGGTGACGATCACGTCGCCCGGGTACAGGGTCATGAAGTGGCTCAGGTACCGCACGACCTCGCCGACCGGGAAGATCTGGTCCGAGGTGTGACCGTCCTGCTTGAGCTCCCCGTTCACCCACAGCCGCACGTCCAGCGCCTGCGGGTCGGCGACCTCGTCGGCGGTGACCAGCCAGGGGCCGAGCGGGGTGAAGGTCTCGCAGTTCTTGCCCTTGTCCCAGGTGCCGCCCCGCTCGTTCTGGAAGGCGCGCTCGGTGACGTCGTTCGCCAGCACGTAGCCGCCGACGTGCGCGAGGCCCTCCTCGGCGGAGTCCAGGTAGCGGGCCGTGGCGCCGATGACGACGCCGAGCTCGGCCTCCCAGTCGGTCTTCACGCTGCCGCGCGGGATCAGCACGGTGTCGTCCGGGCCGACCACGGTGTCCGGGGACTTGAGGAAGACGATGGGCTCCGGCGGAGCCTGCGCCCCGACCTCGGCCGCGTGCCCGTGGTAGTTCAGCCCGATGCCCACGATCTTGCCGATCCGGCCGACGGGGGAGCCGACGCGCAGCCCTTCCGCATCCAGGGCCGCGAGCTCGCCGGCCGCCGCGGCGTCCCGTACGCGGGACAGTACGGAGTCGTCGGCGAGCAGGGCCCCGTCCACATCCGTGATCAGGCCGGAGAGGTCGCGCAGGGTCCCGTCCTGGTCGAGCAGCGCGGGGCGCTCCGATCCGGCAGGTCCGACACGCAGCAGCTTCATGGACATTCTCCCGTGGTCGAGGGTGGTCGGCCCATGGGCATGCCCCGGGCCGGACGATGGGTTGCGGCCATCGGAGGATTGGTCGATCCTCCAAGATGGCCGACCAATCCGCAAGACCCTGTTCACGGACTGGAACGCGCCCCTCCAGCCGCCCGCCCCGGACCACCGGCCGGGCGGCTATCCCGCGGCCCGACCCGCCGCCACCCGCTGTCCGGCCGGCCGGGCGGCCCGGTCCTTGCGGCGCTGCAGCCAGGCCCGCTCCGCGACGGACCACGCCGTGGTGGTCAGCAGGTACAGCCCGGCCGCCAGCGGCACCACGGCAGCGGTGATCAGCGTCCCGAACGACAGCAGGGGCAGTACGCCGCCCAGCTTGCGCATCGCTGCCTGCTGCTCGGCACTCAGCGCGGCCGGCACCCCCGCGCGACCCGCGCCGGCCCCCTCCTTCGCCCCACGCGAACCGCCCTTCGCCCCGCCGGACACGCCCTTGCCCCCGCGCGGACCGGCCACCGGCAGGACCGGCGGGACCGGCACCGCGGGCGCGGCCGCGGCGGCCCGCCGCCCGCGCACCGCGCTCCACGCGGCCACCACCCCGACGGCGGCGAACAGCCCCAGGAACACCAGTCCCTGCGGCCCGAACGGCCCGCCCTCCCCGAGGGCGTCGGCCCACCGGGATCCGAGCGGAGCGGCGAACAGCCGGTGCCCCAGAAGCTCGTTGGCCGCGCCGGCCACCTCCGGGGAGGAGAACGCCCGGTACATCACGAAGAACACCGGCAGCTGCAACAGCGTCGGCAGGCAGCCGGCCACGGGCGTCGCCCCGCGGAAGGCAGCACGGCTCAGGGGATGCAGGGCGAGCCGTACGAGCACGGTGAACAGCACGATCGCGGCAGCGGTCGCGGACTCGGCCAGTACCGGCTCCATGAGCCGGCCCAGCTCGGCAACAAGATGGGTGAAAACGGACACGCGGGCCCTCCGAGGGGTCTCGTCGAACGTCGAAGAAGGTGCATTTCGGCGTGACGACCCGCGAGGGGCGACGACAGTGATCAGCAAACAGAGAGCGAGGAAAGTACTGCGCGCCCCTACGCGGCCGTCAGGACGGGACGGCCCGGAGCCCTGGGCCGCGACCGGCCCGAGGCGTCGGGATCGCGCTGCGGCAGAAAGGCCGTGCGCTGCTCGCGATCACGGATCGCGGTGCGTATTCGGTGCGGCGGCACGGACCGCACCAGGGAGGCCGCCAGCGCGGCGGATCCGACGGCGACGGCCGCGGCCAGCGCGACCACGGCGGCGGCCAGGGCGTTCTCCCCCGACATCAGGCCGAGGATCCCGCCGAACACCAGCAGGGCGGTGAGCAGGGCACCCGCCCGCGAGGAGACCAGGAAGGACAGCAGGGGCCGCGCGTCGGCTCGTCGTGACATCCGGACCGCCCCCTCCCCTTCCACGAGCCCCGAACTTCCGTACGAGATCGGGTACTCACGACCGATACTAACGGGCCCCACCGACAATGGCCGGGCCCCGCTAGGACTTGAGCGTGCCCCAGACCACCAGCCGGTACTTGGAGGTGTACTCGGGCGTGCACGTCGTCAGCGTGATGTACGAACCCGCCTCCGCATAACCGGCGTCGGGCCGGACCGTGCTGTGCGGCACGGGCGCGATCACCCCGGTGTCCCGCTCGGTGGTCTCGTTCAGCACCTTGCCCACCACGTACGTGTACCGCCGCCCCCGTACGTCGACGAGCAGCTCGTCTCCCGCCCGGAGCCGGTTGATGTAGCGGAAGGGCTCCCCGTGCGTATTGCGGTGCCCGGCCAGCGCGAAGTTCCCCGCCGCCCCGGGCTGCGCGGTCCCCTGGTAGTGGCCGGCGTAGCCCTTGTCCAGCACGGTGCGCTTGTCGACGCCCTGAGCGACGGGCACGGTCAGGCCGAGGCGCGGAACGCGCAGCACCGCGTACGCCTCCTCACGCGCCGGAGCCGGAACCGAAGCCGGCGCGGGCCGCTCGCCGCCCCCCGCCGAACGTCCGGGCGCCGGAGCACTCCCACGCCCGGCACCGGGCCCGCTCGACGCCCCCTCGACCACGGGCACGTCCGGCACGCTCCCGCCGCCTACGCCCTCACTCCCACCGGCATCCGCCCCACCCCCCGGGCCGGGCTGCCGCCCTCCCCCCGTACCCCAGGCGTGCTCCAGCTCCCGCACCTGCTCCCGGGCGGCCGCGACGGCCTGCCGGTTCGTCCACCACACCTGGTGCACCACCAGCAACGCCACCACCACGCCCACCGTGGTGATCGCCTCGGCACCCACCCACAGCAGCCGCGCGAGAGCGCCCCGGCGCCCCCGCCGGCTGCCCCGCTGCACCACCACGCGCACGCGATCCCGCACGGCCCGCACCTTAAGACCTCCCCCCTCAACTGACCAGCGGCAGTACGGTGTGAACCATGCGCCCCGACACGCCTGCCGAGCACATCGCCGAAGCCGAGCGCCTCATCCGCACGGCGACCCGCTATCCCGAGGACCAGGAGCCCTTGCTCCTCCAGGCCGCGGCCCACCTCGAACTGGGCGACGCACGCGAGCGGGCGAGCACCCTCTACGACCAACTCCTGGCCGACGCACCCGCGAACCCGCACCTCATCAAGGCCTTGCAGGCCGCGAACCTCTGGGAGTACGGCCACGAGGCCGAGGCCCGCGCCCTGATCTCGGGCATCCGCGCCGCCGCCCCCGCGGACCCGGCGCCCTGGGAGGTGATCGCGGAAGCCCTGGAGTCCCACGACGAACTGGAGGCCTCGCACGAGTGCTTCACCGAGGCGGCCACCCTCCTCACCTCCGAGGACACCCCCCTCACCCGCTCCACCGCGGCCCTCCTCACCGGCCGCCACCGCGTACGCCGCCTCCTCGGACTCCCGCACGACGACTGGGACATGGTCGCCGACACCCGCCACTCGGGCCCGATCCCCCTCGACGAACTCCACGACCCGAAGCGCATCTGGGCCCTGGGCTCCGACGACCCGGCGGAACTGCGCGCCGAGATCGCCCGCCTGCGCGCCGAACTGGGCGACCGCCGCGCCGCCCTCTCGCGCCCCTTCCCGGTTGCGATCCTCCACTGGCCCCAGCGCGAGCTCGCGGAACTCGTCGCCTCCTACCCCACGCTCGCGGCGGAATACCCGTCCCACGCGGCCCACCTCACCGCCACCGAGGCCTCGCTGCGCGCCCTGGCCGCCTCGGGCACCACCAACCTCGGCATCGTCACGGGCAGCGTCCCCTCCTACGAGGCCTTCGCCGCCTCGGAGAAGACCTCCCCGGCCTCCCCCTCCCTCCTGGCGGAATACGCCACCACCCTGGCGGCCCGCGGCAAGGCCACCCCCTGGCCCCCCACCCCCACCACCCCCTGCTGGTGCACCTCGGGCAAGCCCTACGCGGAATGCCACGGCGTCAGCAGTTAGGCGAACCGGCCACTCCTCGTCTGAAATCGGATCCTCTCGGTCACTGCTGCGTCACATCCGAGCAGACGCTGTCCGTCCTCCTTGGTACAAACGAGGCTGCGATGATCCATCTGACGAGGAGATTCCGTGGCGTCTGGACCCCACCCGAACACCCCGAAGCCGGTTGCCGGCCTTCACGAGACGCTGATCACCAGCGCCCTCGAAAAGCAGCTGCAGGAGCTGATCACCGCCGGGTCCCTCGTCATAGAGGCCCCGGTGGGCAGCGAGTCCTCACAGCACGTCCTCACCCGACACGTGGCGCACGCGGTCAGTGAGGTCCTGAAGAGGTTGCCGCCGGGCGATCGGGTGGACGCCACGAACGAGATCCTCCGCTCGCTCAGCGCCTTCGAAGGCGCTCAGGGACAGGTGGAACCCATCGCCGAGGGACCGCGCCAGCTCCTGGCCGTGGACGGGCCGGCCCCTTCGGGTGCGTACACCACCCGCCCCTCTACCCCGCTGTCCGAGACCGCGCTGATCACCAATTCCCCGGAGGATCCGAGCCTCGGTTCCGAGCTCCGTGCCGAATTGGCGACGGCCGATCGCATCGACCTGTTGTGCGCCTTCGTGAAGTGGCACGGGCTCCGTGTACTGGAGCAGCCGTTGAAGGCGGCTGCCGCACGGGGCGTACCCATTCGTGTCATCACCACGACCTACATCGGCGCCACCGAGCGCCGCGCCCTGGATCGACTCGTGCGCGAGTTCAACGCCGAGGTAAAGGTCAACTACGAGCTGCGCTCGACCCGGCTGCACGCGAAGGCATGGCTCTTCCGACGCGATTCGGGCTTCGATACGGCCTACGTCGGCAGCTCCAACCTCTCCAAGGCCGCCCTCCTCGACGGGCTGGAGTGGAACGTCCGCCTCTCCGGCATCGCGACGCCCGACGTCTTGAGGAAGTTCGAGGCGACCTTCGACTCCTATTGGAGCGAACGCGCCTTCGAGTCGTACGACCCGGACCGTGACGCACAGAGGCTGGACGAGGCCCTCAGGACCGCCGGTAACTCTGGGGGGGTGGACGCCGCGCGGGTCATCAGCCTGTCGGGCCTGGAGGTTCGCCCGTACCCCCATCAGCGGGACATGCTGGAGCGCCTCGAAGTCGAACGTTCCGTGCACGACCGACACCGGAACCTGCTGGTGGCAGCGACCGGTACGGGCAAGACCGTCATGGCCGCCCTCGACTTCAAGCAGCTCCAACAGAAGATGGGACGCAAGCTCCGCCTGCTGTTCATCGCGCACCGCAAGGAAATCTTGGACCAGTCCTTGCGGACCTACCAGGACGTGCTGGTCGACGCGAACTTCGGCGAGCAGCTCTGCGAGGGGAAGACTCCCCAGTCCTGGGAGAGCGTCTTCGCCAGCGTTCAATCACTGAACTCGCGCGCCTTGGACCAGCTCCCTCCAGACCATTTCGACGTGGTCGTCATCGACGAGTTCCACCACGGCACCTCCCCGACCTACCGCAAGATCATCGATCACTTCACCCCGCACGAACTGCTGGGCCTTACGGCCACGCCGGAGCGGATGGACGGACTCAATGTTCAGGACGAGTTCTTCGACGGTCGTATCGCTGCCGAGATGCGACTGTGGGAAGCCCTGGAGAACGAGCTGCTCTGCCCCTTCCACTACTTCGGGATCACCGACACCACGGACATGACAGCCGTCGCGTGGAAGCGGGGAGCCTATGACACCACCGCACTGAGCGAGGTCTTCACGGGCAATGAGGCCCGGGCCCGCCTCGTCGTTCGGGCGCTTCAGGAGAAGCACGGGAACCCCGAAAACATGCGCGCCTTGGGGTTCTGCGTATCGGTGGCCCATGCCCAGTTCATGGCGGACTTCTTCACACGGGCGGGGTTCCACGCCGTCGCACTATCCGGCGAAACAGCCCGTACCGACCGTAAAGCCGCACTCGATGCCCTGCGGGCGGGGCAACTCAACGTCATCTTCTCTGTCGACCTGTTCAACGAAGGACTGGACGTCCCCGACGTCGACACACTCCTGCTCCTGCGTCCCACGTCCAGCGCCACCGTCTTCCTCCAGCAATTGGGTCGGGGGCTACGGCGGAGCGAGAACAAGCCGGTCCTCACCGTCCTCGATTTCATCGGACAGCACCGCAAGGAGTTCCGCTTCGAAGAGCAGTTCCGTGCGCTCACCAACCTGACCCGCAACCGCCTCCTCAACAACATCGACCACGATTTTCCTCAGCTTCCCTCCGGCTGCCAGATCATCCTTGAGGCCAAGGCCAAGGACCTGATCATCGAGAACATCCGGAACCAGATGAACGTCAACGTCATGCAGCTCGCACGCGAGGTCGCGGCGTACGCCGAACGAAGGCTCTCGAACTATCTACGGGAAAGCGGGCGGGACATCCAGGAGCTGTACCGCGGGAACGGGAACTCCTGGACCGGGCTCCTGCGCCGGTCCAAGCTGCTCACGAGCGCCGTTCCCGTGGGGGAGGAAGCCCTCCTCAAGCGCGTCTCCGCCTTCCTGCACGTCGACGACCCGGCGCGCGTGGGCGCCTATACGGCCCTACTCGAAGACGACCCGACACCGTACGAAGCCCTCGACGCCCACGGGCAGGCGTACGCCCGGATGCTCTTCTTCTCCCTCTGGCCGAAGGGAGAAGGATTCTCCAGCTACCAGGAGGGGCTCGACTCCCTTCGGAACCAACGTCCCTTCCGTGACGAAGTTCGCCAGGTCCTGGCCCACAACCTGGAACGGACCGACCACATCCCCGTTCCCCTGACGGGAGACCACTCCGAGCTCCCGTTGACAGTCCACGCCTCGTACAGCCGAGAAGAAATCCTGCCGGCCCTCGGCGAGTCCGCCGTGGGCGGCTCGGTGCCTGGGAACTTCCGGGAGGGGGTGAGGTGGTGCCCGAAGATCCAGACGGATGCGCTCTTCATCACGCTGGAGAAGGATGAGAAGGACTTCTCTCCGCAAACGCGCTACAAGGACTACGCGATGAGCGAGTTCCGATTCCACTGGGAGTCTCAGAACCGGATCTCGGAGACCTCCCCGACGGGCGTGCGCTACCAGACCCACGCGGACAAGGGATCGCACGTCCTCCTGTTCGTACGCCGCTACAAGGCGACGGACATAGGTGGCCCCCAGGCATGGATGCTGCTGGGCCCGGCGGAGTACGTGCGCCACAAGGGCAGCAAGCCGATGGGCATCGAATGGCAGCTGCGCCACGAGATCCCCGCGGACGTGTGGTCCTACTCCGCCATCGCGAGCTAGCGTCGACGCTCGGGCCGGCTGGATGCGGTGCGGTGCGGCGTGCGAAACAAGTCTGAGCAGTGGCGGAACCGATCGAACTAAGCTCCCAGCATGTCTGGTCCGACGTTGGTGATCGAGTTGGCGGAGCCGCTCCCTCCGGCTGCGGTAGGGGAGTTCCGGGCGCTGCTGGTGGGTCTCTCCTCCCACTTCGAAGAGAAGCGGCCCGGTTTCTTCGATGTCAATGTGCCCGCAGAACGACTGGGGGTTGAGGATGGACGAGACGGGGACTGGCGAAAGCCGTTCCCGCTCCCGCTCCTCGGTAGCGCCTCCGCGGACGAGGGGCTCGCAGCTCTCGTGGGATTCAATCCGCAGCGCGAGGACTGGCGTAGGCCCTTCTATGTCTACTTGATGGGCCCGGGCGTCGGCGACGAGGGCATCTTCGAAGCTGAGCACGCCGACGAGCCCGAGGTGGTGGCTGTCCTCGGCTTCAGCCCGACCCATGCCGTCAACGTCAGCGCCGGCTGCAATCGCGCCATCGACCACATGTCCACGGCCCTGCTGACCGCCGCGGTCATGGATGTCATCGGAGGTGTGGCCAAAGCCGAACTGCTTGACGGACAAGCGTCGGTCGTCGCGTCCCTTCCGGGGGTGCTGGGGATCACGGACGGCGACGGGATGGTTCTGGGAACGGCGGAGTTCCTGCGCGGCTGGGTCGAGCACCCCGCCTTCCGGCTGCTCAAGTAGCCCCCCGATCCGCCCACCAAGAGCCGGCGGCTGGATGGGCGCCCCACACCGATCGGACGTGGGTCATCACGTCCAACCAGCGTGGGGCCGCTCCACACCAACCCGTTGATCGCATCCGGTCGCCGCACTAGCCACCCGAGGGTTGGGAGAACAGCGAAAGCTGTTGGTGGCCGCGGGCCAGGGCTGTGGGTGGGGTTCGGCGGGGGGTGGTGAGGGTGAGGAGGGTGCGGAGGGCCGCGATGACTTCCGCGGGGGTGTCGCGGATCATCGACGGGGTCGCGCTGACCACCAGGACTCCGTGGGACTCCAGGCGCAGCCGGCGCCGGAGCGTGGCGTGCCAGGCGTCGCGGGTGTATTGGTACTCCGCCGAGTCGATCTCCAGGGCCACGCCCTCGTCGGGCCAGTAGGCGTCCGGGGTGGCCAGGAAGTTGCCGTCCGGGGTGTAGAGGCGGGCGTTCCACAGGGGTGTGGGGAGGTCGGTCCCGGTGAGGACGTCGCGGGCGCGGGCCTCGGCGACCGAGCGGACCCCGGCGAGGAGTTCCGTCGCCGTCGCGCGGATCTCGGGGCGGGCCAGGAGGCGGGCGGCGCGGAGTTCGGCGTGCAGGTCGTGCGGGTGGCACCAGCCGGCCTGGACGACCTGGGCCAGTACCGAGCGGATCCGGTCGGGGTGGGCTGCGCGGGCGGCGAAGTCGGCGGCGGCCCTGACCGGGCGGGTGCTGGGGATGCCGGACACCGTGAGGGTGCGGGGCCAGCGGGTGGTGGGCCGGGGCCGGACCTGCGGGAGCGCGGCGAGGCGGCGCGGGGCGCGGATCACGATGTCGGCGGGGACGTCCGGGGCGTCGCGGATGCCGAGGAGGGCGAGGGCGGCGGCGCCAGTGAGGGCGGCCGTGTCGCCGGACAGCGGGTCCGCGGCGGGCTCGGCGGCGTACAGGACGGCGGCCAGGGCCCGTTGGCTGTGGTCCGGCGGGCCGGTCTGGAGGAGGTAGACCCGGGGCAGCAGGCGTTGCCAGGGGCCGCCGGGGCGGGTGCGGGAGGCGAGGGTGGTGCCGGGGATGCCGACGGTGGTGGTGAGCTGGTGGCGGGTGGCGAGGCCGAGCTGGCGACGGGCCACCGGTACGGGTTCCCTGAGCGTGATCATGGCCCCGGTATGCCCGTGCGGGCGGCGCTCTACCTGTCGCGGCCCGGGTGATCGGGGGACAGGAAGACGACCACGCCGCTCTCGGTGCCCGGCAGGGCGGACACCTCGTGCCAGCCGAGGCGGCGGTAGGTGGCCACCGTGTCCGTGGCCAGCCGTGAGGTCAGCAGCCAGGCCCGGCGCTGCGGGGCGTCCGCGGTGATCTCGGTGAGCAGGGCCCGGCCGGTGCCGTGGCCGCGCGCGTAGGCGCGTACGGCGAGTTCGTCTATCTCCAGCGCGCCGACGAGGAGTTCCCGGACCCGTTCCGCGCCGAGCTGGGCGGCGACCTGCGGGTAGGCGCGTGTGCGGGGGAAGGAGACGCCGGTCAGCCACGCGGTGGCGAAGCCGTCGATGCCGGTAGCGGACTGGGCGAAGGCCGTACGGAAACCGGGGCGCCGGACGTCCGCCTGGAGGCGCGTCGAGAACTGGCGAATGGTTTCTTCGCCTTCGTTCCAGGGTGGGGCGGAGAAGACGTCCGCGTAGGCGTCGACCAGCTCGTCCGCGAGGTCGAGGACGGCCCGTCCGTAAGAGATCACGCTGTTGGCTCCTGGGAGGAGTGGGGTGGGTGGGGGTGGTGAGTTGAGGGGGTTTCCTCCTGGAAGACCGAATCTACGCCCAAGAAGTTCCCGCTCCCGTGGGTGCGCAGAAACGGCGAGTGTGCGACAAATCGGCTGCGCGGCGTCCGTGTCGCGGATGAGGGTGGGGCGTTGAGCAGCCCGTGGACAGACTGCTGCGGGCGGCGGGCCGGTGCGCGCTCGCGTTCCTCCTCGTCCTCGGGATCGTGGCGCTGCTGCCGCGCACGGTGCGGGAGGCGGTGCCGGACGCCGTGGTCGGCGGGGCCGTGCTCCTGCTCGGGGCGGTGGGTGTCCGGCGGGCGTCGAGGGGCCCGCGTTAGCCTCGTAGGCGACCCATCGAATCATCGAATGATCGAATCAGCAGACAAGAAGAACGAGGGAGTTCGACATGGCGCGGGTACCGAGTTCCGTGGTGGCGGCCGCCGGCCTGGTCGGCGGCTACGCCGTCGCCCGCTGGACCAAGAAGCGGCCCCTGGGCGGCGTCGTGCTCGGCGCGGCCGGGCTCGTGGCCGGACGGGAATGGCACCGTCGGGGCGGCACCCCGGCGGCGGCCGGGCTGGGGGCGCTCTACCTGGCCGGCTTCGCGGGGGCGCACCCGCTGGCGAAGAAGGTCGGCGCCTGGCCGGCGGTCATCGGCGCGGCCGGGGTCGTCGCGGCGACGTCCTGGGCGGTCGCCGACCGCGGCTGACCCCGCGTACGGGTCGCCTGCGGCCGGCCTCATGGCGCGGGCGGCGACCGGCAGGCCGGGCAGGCCAGGTGTGCAGGCCGCGCAGGCCCGGAGGGTGGGCCGCGCAGTCGGGCCACGCCGGCAGGCCCGGAGGGTGGGCCGCGCAGTCGGGCCACGCCGGCAGGCCCGGAGGGTGGGTCGCAGGCGTGGGTCCGACCCCGCCGGTGGACACGGGGGACGGCGGGGCCGGGCCGCCGCCCGGGGCCGGTGGCGGTCGGAGGGGCCCGGGAGGGGTCAGGCGCCGAAGGCTCGGGAGATCGTGTAGATCAGGAGGCCCGCCAGGGCTCCGACCACCGTGCCGTTGATGCGGATGAACTGGAGGTCGCGGCCGATGTGGGCCTCGATCTTGCGGGAGGTGTGCTCCGCGTCCCAGCCCGCCACCGTGTCGGTGATCAGCGAGGTGATCTCGGCGCGGTAGGTCGTGACCACGTACACCACCGCCCCCTCGATCCAGCCCTCCAGCTTGTCCTGGAGCCGGCCGTCGGTCGCCAGCCGCGCCCCCAGGGACATCAGCGACGACCGCACCCGCAGCCGCAGCTCGCTCCGCTCGTCCTCCGCCGCCGAGATCATCATCGACCGGATCGCCGTCCACGCGGAGGCGATCACGTCCTGCACCTCGCCCCGCGCCAGGATCTCGGACTTGAGCCGCTCCACCCGCGCCCGCGTCGCGGTGTCGGACTGGAGGTCGGCCGCGAAGTCCGTCAGGAAGCGGTCCACCGCCCCCCGCGCCGGGTGGTTCGGCATGTCCCGCATCTCCGTGACGAAGCGCAGCAGCTCCTTGTACACGCGGTCGCCGATCTTGCGGTCCACGAAGCGCGGGGTCCAGCCGGGGGCGCCGCCCTGGACGGCGTCCATCACCGAGTCCCCGTGGGTGACGAGCCAGTCGTGGGCCTTCGCGCAGACGAGGTCGACGGCCCGGTGGTGGCCGCCGTCGGCGACGACCCGTTCCAGGGTCTTGCCGAGGCCCGGCGCGATCTCTGCGCTCTCGGCCCGCCGCGTGATCGCCTCCCCCACGACGGCCTGCACATCGGAGTCCCGCAGCACCGTCAGGGCCCCGCGCAGCGCCGTGGCGAGCTCGGCCGTGACCCGGTCGGCGTGCTCCGGCTCGGCCAGCCAGGCGCCGAGCCGGCCGCCGATCCCGAGCGAGTGCAGCCGGGCGCGCACCACGTCCGCGGAGAGGAAGTTCTCCCCGACGAACTCCCCGAGGGAGACACCGAGCTGGTCCTTCTTGGTCGGGATGATCGCGGTGTGCGGGATCGGCAGGCCGAGGGGCCGCCGGAACAGCGCCGTGACCGCGAACCAGTCGGCGAGGGCGCCGACCATGCCGGCCTCGGCGGCGGCCGCGACGTACCCGGCCCAGCCGCCCGCACCCCACGCGTGCTGGGCGTACTTGGCCAGCACGTACACCAGTGCGACCAGGACCAGCAGCCCCGTCGCAGTGGCCTTCATCCGGCGTACGCCGTGCCGCCGCTCCTCGTCCGCCGCGTTGAAGACGAACGCGCCGCGGGCCGGCGGGGGCGCCGCGCGCGCCCCCGTACGGACGCCGCCCGCGGTGTCACCCGCGCCGCCGTCACCGCCGCCGTCGCCGCTCTTCACGATGTCCACGCGCTCCTGCCTTCCCCCGGTGGCCGGTTTTGTCTGCATAGCATCCGACTCCCGGGAGGCCCGGGGAGTTCCCGGCGCGCCGTACGACGGCGGGTGCGGCACGTACGAAGGCTAGAGCTCCTTGCGCGGCTTGCCGCCGTCCAGCGGCTTCGAGCCCTTCGGCGCCTTGGTGCGGACCTCCACCCCGCCCCAGAAGGCCAGGCCGTTCACGATCACCCGCGGGGCGCCCGGCTGCGGCACGGTCTGGGTGCCGCTGTGGTCGAAGGCCCCCATGACGCCGATGCCCCGTACGTCGACCTGCACGCCCGGCGGGACCGTGATCTGGATGCCGCCCATGATCGCCACGCAGGTGATGACCACCTCGGGCTCCGCGAAGTCCGCCTCGCGCAGGTCGAGCTCACCGCCGCCCCAGACGGCCACCGCGTTGAAGCGCGCCGGGACGACCCAGCGGCCCTTGCGCTGGAACCCCGACATGACGGCGACCGCCGTGGACGAGGTCCCGGAGCCGCCGATCCGGCCCGGCCAGGCGGTCGCACCCGGCGCCGGAGCCGTCGCGGGGGCGGGGACGGCGCCGGGAAGCGCCGAGCCGGGTACGGGCGGCAGGTCGCGGGTCAGCGGTTCGAGCTCCACGTACGTCCGGGACTTGTACGCCGCCTCCAGCCGCTCCTCGAACTCCTCCATGTCGAGCCGGCCCTCGGCGACGGCGTCCCGCAGCCGCTCCACCACCCGTTCGCGGTCGGCGTCGGACGCCCTCATCGCGGGCACCGCCGCCTCGGGCGCCGCCTTCTCCAGTGAAGGCCTCTCCGACGAAGGCTTGTCCAGCGCCACCTTCTCCGCCGAGGGCTTGTCCAGCGATGGCTTCTCCGGCCGCTCGTCACTCATGTGGGCCACCCTATGCAGAGACGCGGCCCAGTTGAATGCCGCACCGGCCCCGGCTCCCCCCGCACCGGCCGATCACCCCCGCCCCGCGTAGATCCGCGCGATCACGTCCTCGATGTCCGGCTCCCGCACCGACAGGTCCAGCAGCGGGTACCGCCCCGCCACCTCCGCCACCAGCGGCGCCGCCGACACCCCCGCGGGGAACGCCAGCCACTGCCGGGCCCCCTCCACCTTCACCACCCGCGCCCCCGGCACCTCGACCGGCGCGAGCTCCCGCTCCAGGTCGACCACCAGCGTCCGCTCGCCCTCCCCCATCGCGTGCAGCCCGCCCAGCGCCCCGTCGTACATCAGACGCCCGTGGTCGATCACCATCACCCGCTCGCACAGCTGCTCGATGTCCTGGAGGTCGTGCGTGGTCAGCAGCACCGTGGTCCCGAGCTCCTCGTTCAGCTGCCGCAGGAAGCCCCGTACCTTCGCCTTGCTGACCACGTCCAGCCCGATCGTCGGCTCGTCCAGGTACAGCACCTCCGGATCGTGCAGCAGCGCCGCCGCGATGTCCCCGCGCATCCGCTGCCCGAGCGACAGTTGACGCACCGGCACGTCCAGCAACGCAGCCAGGTCCAGCTGCTCGACGCACCGCTCCATGTTCCGTGCGAACCGCGCCTCCGGGATCCGGTACATCCGCCGCATCAGCCCGTACGAGTCCTTCAGCGGCAGGTCCCACCACAGCGTGGTCCGCTGCCCGAACACCACCCCGATCCGGTGCGCGAGCCGCATCCGCTCCCGCGCCGGGTCGATGCCCGCGACGCGCAGCCGGCCGCCGCTCGGGGTGAGGATGCCCGTCAGCATCTTGATGGTGGTGGACTTCCCCGCGCCGTTGGGCCCGATGTAGCCGACCATCTCACCCCGGGCGACCTCGAAGCTGATCCCGTCGACGGCCCTGACCTGCCGTTTCTCCCGCCGCATCAGCCCCACCCGACGGCGTACGTCGAAAACCTTCTCGATCCCGTCCAACGAGATCAGCGGATCCGCCACGACTAGCTCCCCGTGCTTCGGTACGAACGGACACCCGCGCGCCACGCCAGCGACGCGGGCAGGAACAACAGGAAGGCCACCAGCGGACTCAGGAACGCGGTCCACTGCGGCAGCCCCAGCGGAACGGGCCGCCCCAGCACGTACAGCGCGGGCAGCCAGTTGACGAAGGCGAGCGGCACGACGAAGGTCACCCCGCGCAGCAGGTCCCGCCCGAACACCGTCGGCGGGTACTGGAGCATGGTGCAGCCCCCGTAGGTGAAGGAGTTCTGCACCTCCGCCGCGTCCCCCGCGATGAACTGGAACGCCGCGCCGGCCACCAGCACCGCCGCGAAGATCCCCGCCCCGGCCACCACCATCACCGGGACCAGCAGCACCTTCCCGGCCGTCCAGTCCACCTCCAGCGCGGAGATCCCCCAGGTCATCACCGCCAGCCCCTGCGTGATCCGCCCCAGCCGGCGCAGCGCGAAGCGGTCGGCCGCGACCTGCGCGAGGACCGGGACGGGACGCACCAGCATGGTGTCGAGGGAGCCGTCCCGGATCCGGAGCCCGATCCGGTCGGTGTTGCCGAGGAAGAGGTCGGCGAGGCCGAGGGAGACCGAGCAGGTCCCGTAGAGCAGGGCGATCTCGGGCAGCGTGAAACCGCCGAGGGCCTCGATGTGGGAGAACATCACGGCGATCGCGACGAAGTCGAGCAGGGAGATCACCGCGTTCCCGAAGGTGGCGAGGAGGAAGGACGCCCGGTACGTCATCGTCGACCGGATCCACATCGCCACGATGAGCCGGTAGCCGCGCAGCCCCTCGCGGGCCCGTCCGCGCCACGACACCACGTCCCGCACGCCCCGGGCATCGCGCACGTCCCGCACGTCCTGGGCATCGCGCACGTCCCGCACGCCCCCCGCGACACCGACCTCGACCTCGACCTCGGCCACCTCCCCCGGCACCCCCGCGACGTCAGCCACCCTGGATCACCACCTTCCGCGTCGCCGCCGACTGCACCAGCCGCCCCGCGCCCAGCAGTACGAGCGCCCACCCGGCCTGGAACCCCAGCGCCCGCGCCGCGCCGCCCGACCCCGCGTGCGTACCCAGCAGCACGTCCAGCGGGACCTGGAGCATCGCGGACCACGGCAGCAGCCGCACCAACTCGCCGAAGCCGCCCGGGAACACCGTCAGCGGCAGCAGCATCCCCGAGAAGAAGATCGTCACGACGGAGGCCATCATGTTGATCCCGGCGCCGTCCATCAGCCAGAAGGCGGCCAGCCCCAGCAGGTAGCGCACCGCGAAGCTGACGGTGAGGGCGAGGGCGACGGACACCGCGAACAGCAGCCAGCGCGCCGGATCGGCCGGCAGCGCCAGCCGGAAGGCGAGCGCGCCCGCCAGCAGGGGCAACACCCCCCGCCCCAGCAACTGGAAGGCGGCCCGCCCGAGGTCGGCCGCCAGCCACCACAGCTGGAGGTCCGCCGGACGGTAGAGGTCGACGGCGATGTCACCCGTACGGATCCGTTCCTGCACCTCTTCCTGGAAACCGCCGCCGAGCAACGAGGCCGCCGCCAGCATGGCCTGGCTGACCCAGACGAAGGTGAGCGCCTGCGCCTGGTCGTACCCGCCGAGGCCGGGACGCTCGTCCCACAGCGCGATGTACGTGTACGCGACGATGAAGCCGAAGACGGTGTTGGTGAAGACCCCGGCGGCCGTGGCCGTGCCGTAGGTGGCGTAACGCCGGAACCCGCCCGCCGCCACGGCCGCGTAGAGCCGCGGCCTGTGCCCTCCGCGACCACCGCCGCAGCCCCTGTCCGAGCCCCCTCCGGGGCCCTCCCTGACGCCCTCGCGCCGGGCCGCGCCGCGACCCGCTCTCTGACGCACCGTATCCCTCCGTTTCCCACGTCGTTCCTACGTCGGCCAAAGCGCGCGAGCTTAGTGCGGAGGGGCGAGCCACGCGACCGTTTTATGCCCGTCCGGAGCGGAATCAACGGCCATCGGGTAGACACACCATGAGGTACGGAAGTGGATGTTTCGCACGGTCACGAGGAGTCCCGGCGATGAGCGACCAGTCACCACCCCCGGGCTGGTCCCCTCGCGACCCGGACACCCCGCGGGAACCCCCCGGCGACGGCACCCGGGACGGCACGACCGGCACCCCGCCACCGACGGGCCGGCAACCGGCTCCCGCCGCGAACGGCGGCCGCCGGCGCACCGGATGGCGCCGCGCCCTGCCCACCTGGCGCATGCTCCTGGGCGGCCTCCTGCTGCTCGCCCTGCTCGTCGGCGGCGCCCTCGTGGCCGGCTACCTGCTGGTCGACATCCCGCCCGCCAACGCGGCCGCCACCGCGCAGTCCAACGTCTACCTCTACGCCGACGGCTCCCAGATCGCCCGGGACGGCGAGGTCAACCGCGTCAACGTCCCGCTCTCGCAGGTCCCCCGGAGCGTCCAGGAGGCCGTACTCGCCGCGGAGGACCGCGACTTCTACTCCGAACGGGCCGTGGACCCCAAGGCGATGCTGCGCGCCGCCTGGAACACCGCGACCGGCAAGGGCACCCAGTCCGGATCGACCATCACCCAGCAGTACGTGAAGAACTACTACCTGGGCCAGGAACAGACGTTGAAGCGCAAGGCCAAGGAGTTCTTCATCGCGATCAAACTCGGTCGTGAGAAGTCCAAGGACTACATCCTTGAGGGATACCTGAACACCAGCTACTTCGGCCGCAACGCCTACGGCATCCAGGCCGCCGCCCAGGCCTACTACGGCAAGGACGTCACCAAACTGACCGCCGCCGAGGGCGCCTACCTCGCCACCCTCCTCAACTCCCCCAGCGCCTTCGACGTCGTCTCGCACCCCCAGAGCCGCGACCGCGCCGTCGCCCGCTGGAACTACGTCCTCGACGGCATGGTCAAGAAGAAGTGGATGTCCCCCGCCGAGCGCGCCGCCGTCCGCTTCCCCGAGCCCGGGAAGGTCCGCCCGGCCGCCGGGCTGTCCGGACAGCGCGGCTACCTCGTGGAGGCCGTCAGGGACTACATCACCGAGCACGGGATCCTCGACGACAAGACCCTCGCCGAGGGCGGCTACCGGATCACCACCACCATCGACAAGCGGCGCCAGGGCGAGTTCGTCGACGCCGTCCAGAAGCAGATGGTCGACAAGCTCGACCCGGCGGCCCGGCCCGCGGACCGCCTGGTGCGCGCGGGCGGGGCCTCCATCGACCCGGCCACCGGCAAGGTCGTCGCCCTCTACGGCGGCATCGACTACACGAAGCAGTACGTCAACAACGCGACCCGGCACGACTACCAGGTGGCCTCCACCTTCAAGCCGTTCGTCTTCGCCTCCGCCGTCGAGAACGAATCCCGCACCCAGGACGGCCGCCGCATCACCCCGAACACCCTCTACAACGGCGACAACAAGCGCCCCGTGGTCGGCGGCCGGATCCGCTTCGCGCCCGAGAACGAGGGGCAGGTGTCGTACGGCCCGATCACCGTCAACACCGCCACCGACCTCTCCGTCAACACCGTGTACGCGCAGATGGCCGTCGACGTGGGCGGGGCCAAGGTCAAGTCGACCGCCATCGCCCTGGGCATCCCGGAGAACACCCCGAACTTCGACGCCGGCCCGGCCATCGCGCTGGGCACCATGCAGGCCAGCGTGCTGGACATGACGCAGGCGTACGCGACCCTCTCCGACCACGGGCGCCGCACCCCGTACACCTTCCTGGAGAAGATCACCAAGGGCGGCGAGAACATCCACCTCCCCGACCGCACCCCGACCCAGGCCATCAGCCGGGAGGCCGCCGACACGACCACCTCGATGCTGGTCAGCGTCGTGGACAACGGCACGGGCACGGCCGCCCTCGCGGCCGGCCATCCGGCCGCCGGAAAGACGGGCACGGCCGAGCAGGACCGCTCGGCGTGGTTCGCGGCGTACACCCCGGACCTGGTCACGGTCGTCTCGATGATGGGCCAGGACCCGGACACGGGCACCCTGCAGTCCCTCTACGGGGCCCTGGGCGAGGCCCGCATCGGGGGCGGCGGCTACCCGGCCCGGATCTGGGCGGCCTACACGAAGAAGGCCCTGGAGGCCACGGACCCGGTGGACTTCGACCTGGACCTCCAGCCGGGCGCGGCCCAGCCCCCGCCGCCCGTCGCACCGACCGCCCCGCAGCAGCCCCAGGGCAGCCGGCCGCCGACCGAGCCGAGCCCGCCGACGGACGGCGAGACGCAGGGCGGCCGGGACCAGGGCGGGCAGGCGCAAGGCGGCCAGAACCAGGGCGGGCAGACCCAGGGAGGCCAGGACCAGGGCGGGCAGACGCAAGGCGGCCAGAACCAGGGGGGCCAGACCCAGGGGGGCCAGACCCAGGGAGGCCAGACCACCGGAGGCCAGACCACCGGCGGCCAGGACCAAGGGGGCCAGACCACCGGCGGCCAGACCACCGGCGGCCAGACCCAGAGAGGCCAGACCACCGGAGGCGAGACGACCGGGGGCGACGCCACGGGCGGAGCGGCATTCCGCCGACGCCCCTCGGCCGATCTCCTGGAGTGACCCGGGTCAGTGCCCGGAGGTGGCCTTCAGCCCCACCACGGCGACCAGCAGCAGGCAGATGAAGAAGATCCGGGCGGCGGTGACCGGCTCCCCCAGCACCGCCATCCCGAGCACGGCCGCACCCGCGGCGCCGATGCCGACCCAGACGCCGTACGCCGTGCCGATGGGCAGGGTCTTGGCCGCGATGGACAGCAGCAGCATGCTGGCGACGATGCCGGCACCGGTGAACACGGACGGCCAGAGCCGGGTGAAGCCCTCGGTGAACTTCATCCCGATCGACCAGCCGACTTCGATGAGACCGGCGACGATCAGCAGAACCCATGCCATGACGAGGCACCTCCGGGACGAGAACGGAAAGGGGTGCGTCGTCTTTGCGTCCTTCAACCCGGTACGGCGCGTCTCGTCGGGGGAATTCCCCACCACCGTAACAAATGGGACCGAAAAGGGCCGGTGACCCCGGTCACCGGCCCTTCAGGAGTGGATCAGCGGCTCAGAGGTAGAGCCCGGTGGAGTCCTTGGACCCCTCCAGCCGCTCCGCCGCCACGGCGTGCAGGTCCCGCTCGCGCATCAGCACGTACGTCGCCCCGCGCACCTCGACCTCGGCCCGGTCCTCGGGGTCGTACAGGACCCGGTCACCCGGCTCCACGCTGCGTACGTTCTGCCCGACCGCGACCACCTCGGCCCAGGCGAGCCGCTTGCCCACCGCGGCCGTCGCCGGGATCAGGATGCCGCCGCCCGAGCGCCGCTCGCCCTCGGGCAGGTCGGACTTCACGAGCACGCGGTCGTGGAGCATGCGGATGGGCAGTTTGTCGTGGGTGGTGTTCTCGCTCACGCCCCGAACCTACCTGCCGCCGCACGCCCCGCACGCCGGAGGGTGCTCACCGCTTGCGCCGCGCCGTGGCGACGATCAGCCCGACGACACCGGCTGCGAAGAGCGCCACGGGCACGATCCGGTCCACCCGCGGTGAGCCGTCCTCGTCGCGCAGGCTGTCCTTCACGTCCGTGACCAGCCGGTTGACGGCGGCGAAGGCGCGCCCGGCCGTGTGGTCCACGGCCCCGACCGCCTTGGCCTTCGCGTCCCCGATGATCGTCTTCGGGTGCACGCGCACGCCGATCTCGTCGAGCATCTCGGCGAGCTGCTCGCGGCGGCGGACGATGTCCGCCTCGATCTGTGCGGGGGTCCTGGCTTCCGGCACCGCGCTGCCTCCGTCGTCGTGTCGTGCTCGTGGTCGTCTGGGGCGTACTCCGCCGTGGACAGTCTGTCAGCTTAGTCTCGTGGCGTACCGTTCCCCTCCCGAGGAGAAGACCCACCGATGAGCGAGCGACTCCAGCCGGGCGACACCGCCCCCGCCTTCACCCTGCCCGACGCGGACGGCAACGAGGTCTCGCTGGCCGCCCACAAGGGGCGCAAAGTGATCGTGTACTTCTACCCGGCGGCCCTGACCCCGGGCTGCACCAAGCAGGCCTGCGACTTCACCGACAACCTCTCCCTCCTGGCCGCCGCCGGCTACGACGTGATCGGCGTCTCCCCGGACAAGCCGGAGAAGCTCGCGAAGTTCCGCGAGCAGGAGCACCTGAAGGTCACCCTGGTCGGCGACCCGGAGAAGGAGACCCTGACGGCGTACGGCGCCTTCGGCGAGAAGAAGCTGTACGGCAAGACGGTGACCGGGGTCATCCGCTCCACGGTGGTCGTCGACGAGGAGGGCAAGGTCGAGCACGCCTTCTACAACGTCAAGGCGACGGGCCACGTAGCCAAGATCATCAAGGACCTGGGCATCTGATCCCTCCCGCACCGCAGAACGGTCCGCACCCAACCGGTGCGGACTGTTCCGCTTATCGGACGTAACCACCCCTGCGCCGATTCGTTGACCCGTACGAGCTGCGAACGTGCAGCCGGAACGGAGACCGACGGTGGCAGTGCGGTACACGCCGAAACTCCTCGAAGAGGCTGCCCGCTCGACGAAGAACTTCGACGACGCGGTCCGGTGGTGCGGCGGCACCCCGACACCGGGCTCAAGGCGCTACATACGCGCGAAGATGGTCGAGGTCGGCGTCGACTTCTCACACTTCCCCACGCGATGGGTGCGCCATACGGACGAACGGCTGCGGGAACTGGTCGAGACCTCGACGTCCGTCAGGGAAGTGGTCGCCCGGCTCGGCATCAGCCAAGTCGGAGGCAACCAGGCACACATCGGCCGACGCATAGCCGACCTGGACATCGACACCTCACACTTCCGGACCGCGCGGCAGCGACGCCCGCAGGGGGCCCCGGGCCCCGTACTCACGGTCAGGACGCCCGCGGACGGCCGGATCCCAGGAAAGCGACTGCGTCGGGCCCTCATCGAAAGCGGCAGGCCGCAGGAGTGCGCCGAATGCGGTGTCGGGGTGGAGTGGAACGGCAGACCCCTCAGCCACGAAGTGGATCACGTCAACGGTGACTGGTGGGACAACCGGCCGGACAACCTGCGACTCCTGTGCCCGAATTGCCATGCCGTGACGGACACGTACCGGGGACGGAAGCGGCGGCGAACCTCATGAGCGGCCCTCGGTACACACGTGAGCTGCTCGCCGCGAGCGCACCGGACGCCACCAGCCTCGTCGATCTCATGCGGCGCCTCGGCATCCCCCTCGAAAGCGGCCCCCGCACCTACCTGCGCAACCGGCTGGCCCACTACGGCATCGACACGTCGCACTTCGCCGACGATCCGCTTCCCGCCCGAATCCCGCAGTCCTACACGCGGGAGCGGCTGGCAGAAGCGGCCGCCCGTTCGCACACCGTCGCCGAGATGCTCGCCCACATCGGCGTCGTGCCCTACAGCGGTGTGTACGGCCACGTCCGGAAGAAACTCGATCGCTTCGGGATCGACACGTCCCACTTCACCCCCCGGTCATCCCGAGGAGAACTGTTCTTCTCGCGCGAAGAGATCACCCGCGCCGTCACCGGGTCCCGGAGCATGGCCGCAGTGATCCGAGCGCTCGGGGACGACGCCTCCAGCGGCGCGGCACGGACGAGGGCCATGCGGAGCATCAAGGAATACGGGCTGTCGACCGACCACTTCACGGGGCAGCGCCATGCCTCCGGACGCCCCTCCCCGACGCGCAGGCAGGCCGGAGACGTCCTGCGCCGCCTCGAAGCCGGTTCGGGACGGGAGAAGACCGCCGTGCTCCGCCGGGCCCTCGACGACCTCGGCGTGCCGAACGTGTGTGACGCATGCGGTCTCGGCAACAGGTGGCGCGGCCGGCGGCTCGTTCTGGAGATCGACCACGTCAACGGGGACCGGCTGGACAACCGGCGCGAGAACCTCCGCTACCTCTGCCCTTCGTGCCACAGCCAGACGAGAACGTTCGGCAGACGATCTCGCCGTACGACCCGTCGGCAGGCACAGTAAAGTAGCCGCGATGGGCCCGTACCCCAGCTGGCAAGAGGGCGCCGGTTTAGGTCCGGTGTGTCGTGGGTTCGAGTCCCACCGGGCCCACATTTCGAAGGCCCCGTACGCGGTATCCGCGTACGGGGCCTTCGAGGTTTCCAGCGGCGCTCAGCCCAGGAGTTCGCGGACCACCGGGATCAGGGCGCGGAAGGCCTGGCCGCGGTGGGAGATGGCGTTCTTCTCGGCCGCCGTCAGTTCCGCGCAGGTGCGGGACTCGCCCAGGGGCTGGAGGACCGGGTCGTAGCCGAAGCCGCCGTCGCCCGCCGGGGTGTGGCGCAGGGTGCCCAGGAGGCGGCCCTCGACGACGCGTTCGGTGCCGTCCGGCAGGGCCAGGGCGGCCGCGCAGAGGAAGTGGGCCGCGCGGTGCTCGTCGGCGATGTCGCCGAGCTGGGCGAGGAGGAGGTCGAGGTTGGCCTTGTCGTCGCCGTGGGTGCCGGCCCAGCGGGCGGAGAAGATGCCGGGGGCGCCGTTCAGGACGTCCACGCAGAGCCCGGAGTCGTCGGCGACGGCCGGCAGGCCGGTGGCGCGGGCCAGGGCGTGGGCCTTGAGGAGGGCGTTCTCGGCGAAGGTGACGCCGGTTTCCTTCACGTCCGGGATCTCCGGGTACGCGTCGGCCCCGACCAGCTCGAAGGGGAGGCCGGCCTCGGACAGGATCGCGTGGAGCTCGGTGACCTTGCCGGGGTTGCGGGTGGCCAGGACCAGGCGGCGGGGCGGCTGGGGAGACGTGGGCGTGGAAGTCATGCCCCCATTATTTCCGGCGGCCGCCCGGCCGTTTCCGGCGACCGCCCCCGGCGCCGATCGCCGCGCCCGGCTCCCGCCCGGCCGGCCCGGCCCGGGGTCCGCCCGGCTCAGCCCGGCTCAGCCCCGTGCCCGCCCGGCTCAGCCCGGGGTGCAGACCTTGGAGATCTCCTTGGCGGCGTCCGCGACGGGCCGGACGTCGGGGGCGGTGTTGCCGCTCTCCACGGAGGTGCGCACGTTCTTGACGGCGGTGGTCATGGAGTCGACGGCCTTGGAGAGGTCGGCGTTGCCCGTCGAGTCCTTGATCTGCTTGAGGTTCGTCTCGATCTGGGTGAGCGCGTTCTGGGTGTCCTGGACGCTGTTCCCGGCCTGGGAGACGGCCTGCTGGAGCTGGTCCACGCTGTTGGCTATGGCCACCGCCGTGTTGGCGCAGTCCATGGCGGTGGAGATGGCGTCGCAGGAGGACAGGGCCGGAACGGCCAGTACGGCGGTCAGTGCGACGGCGGCGAGGCGGTGCTTCGGCTTCATTCGGGTCCCCCCGGGGCTCGGATGCGTGGACGGGCGCACGGCTTCGACACCGTGCGCCCGTACCGGCGTAGACGCGTGCCCGCGTCCGGCGGTTCTACGGGAGCTGGAGCTCCAGGGCGCCGAGCTGGAGGGCCTCCAGGTCGGAGCAGCCGCCGGCGGCGAGGTCGAGGAGGGCGTTGAGCTCCTTGCGGTCGAAGGGCTCGCCCTCGGCGGTGCCCTGGACCTCGACGAAGCGGCCGTCGCCGGTGCAGACGACGTTCATGTCGGTCTCGGCGCGCACGTCCTCTTCGTAGCAGAGGTCGAGGAGCGGGACGCCGTCGACGATGCCGACGCTGACGGCGGCGACGGTGCCGGTGAGCGGCTTGCGGCCGGCCTTGATCAGCTTCTTCTTCTGGCCCCAGGCGATGGCGTCGGCGAGGGCGACGTAGGCGCCGGTGATGGCGGCGGTGCGGGTGCCGCCGTCGGCCTGCAGGACGTCGCAGTCCAGGACGATGGTGTTCTCGCCGAGGGCCTTGTAGTCGATCACGGCGCGCAGCGAGCGTCCGATGAGGCGGGAGATCTCGTGGGTGCGGCCGCCGATCTTGCCGCGGACGGATTCGCGGTCGCCGCGGGTGTTGGTGGAGCGGGGCAGCATCGAGTACTCGGAGGTGACCCAGCCCTCGCCGCTGCCCTTGCGCCAGCGCGGGACGCCTTCGGTGAAGGAGGCGGTGCAGAAGACCTTGGTGTCTCCGAAGGAGATGAGGACGGAGCCCTCGGCGTGCTTGCTCCATCCGCGTTCGATGGTGACCGGGCGGAGCTGTTCGGGCGTGCGGCCGTCGATGCGAGACATGCCTGTGAGCCTAGTCGGTGCGCGCGTACGCGAGGACCCCGTCCGCCGTGCGGTACGGGGTCCTCGCGGAGCCGTGTCGAGCCGGGGGCTCAGCTCACATCATGTCTTCGATCTCGCCGGCGATCGGGTCGGCGTCGGTGCCGATGACGACCTGGACGGCGGTGCCCATCTTGACGACGCCGTGGGCGCCGGCGGCCTTCAGCGCGACTTCGTCGACGAGGTCGGGGTTGACGACCTCGGTGCGCAGGCGGGTGATGCAGCCCTCGACCTCTTCGATGTTCTCGATACCGCCGAGCCCGGCGACGATCTTCTCAGCCTTGGTGGCCATGCGTTTCTCCCTGGGTGTTACGAAGAACGAGTCTCGGCGGCCGTGACCAACATCGTCCGCTTCGTCACGTTAGCTCACGGTTGGCCTATCCACGCGAGCACGAGCCGGACTTCTGCCGAATGATGACGATCAGCAGCAGCCTGCCCGCGACTGGTCTACACCAGTGTGCCGCAAGTGTTGCGACTGCCAAAACGGGCCGGGCCAGGGAGGACGCGATGAGCGCGAGCAGCGCCGCGGAAGCGCCGAGGAAGCAGTGGTGGAGCGGCTTGTACCCGGGGCTGCAGAAGATGGGGCGGAGCCTGCAGCTGCCGATCGCGGTCCTGCCGGCGGCCGGGCTCCTCAACGGGCTCGGGCAACCCGGCGTGTTCGGCTCCGAGGGCCTGAACTGGACGATCGTGTCCAAGGTGATGGTGGCCGCGGGCGGCGCGCTGCTGAACGCGGACCTCGGCCTGCCGCTCCTGTTCTGCATCGGCGTCGCGATCGGCATGGCCAAGAAGGCGGACGGCTCGACGGCTCTCGCCGCGGTGGCGGGCTTCCTCGTCTACCGGGGCGTGCTGCACGCGTTCCCCAACGACTGCCCGAGCGGCAGCAAGGCCGTGGGCGGCGGCTGCGTGGGGCCGGACAACACGTTCGTGGAGTTCACGTACCAGAACCCGGGGGTGTTCGGGGGCATCATCATGGGCCTGCTGGCGGCCTGGTTCTGGCAGCGCTACCACCGGGTGAGGCTGGTCGACTGGCTGGGCTTCTTCAACGGCCGCCGGCTGGTCCCGATCATCATGTCGTTCGTGGCGATCGGTTTCGCGGCGCTGTGCCTGTGGGTGTGGCCGCCGGTCGGCAGCGCGCTGGAGAACTTCTCGGACTGGCTGGTGGGGCTGGGCTCCTGGGGCGCCGGCATCTTCGGCGTCGCCAACCGCGCGCTGCTGGTGATCGGCCTCCACCAGTTCCTGAACGTGCCGGTGTGGTTCCAGTTCGGCAGCTACACCAAGCCGGACGGGACGACGGTGCACGGCGACATCAACATGTTCCTGGCGGGCGACCCGGACGCGGGGCAGTTCCTGAGCGGCTTCTTCCCGATCATGATGTTCGCGCTCCCGGCGGCGGCGCTGGCGATCACGCACTGCGCGAAGCCGCAGCGGCGCAAGGAGGTCGGCGGTCTGATGCTGTCGGTGGCGCTGACCTCGTTCGTCACGGGGATCACCGAGCCCCTGGAGTACTCCTTCCTCTTCGTCGCACCGGTGCTGTACGTGATCCACGCGCTGCTGACGGGCGTCTCGATGGCGGTGACGTGGGGGCTGGGGGTGCACGACGGGTTCAGCTTCTCGGCGGGTCTGATCGACTACGTCATCAACTTCGGGCTGGCGACGAAGCCGCTGCTGATCATCCCGATCGGCCTCGCGTTCGCCGTCGTCTACTACGTCGTCTTCCGCTTCGTGATCACGAAGTTCGACGTCCCGACCCCGGGCCGGGAGTCGGACGAGGAGATCGCCGCGATGCAGGCGGAGAACACCAAGGCGTAGAACCCGGCACAATACGCAGGGGAAGCGGCTTCCGGGCCTTATGTCTCGTCCCCCCAGGTCCCTTGGATCCTTCGATCCGGGGGACCTTCGTCACGTGGTCGAGAGCACAGGAAATCGAAGGTTCCTTATCTAACCCCCACCGTGCTACAACTGGTCTACACCACCGAATGGTGTAGACCATGCGCCTGCCGAGCAGCCGTGGTCACTCTCTCTGAGACGTCGCCGTCCCCCTTTCTTCCGGTCCCCTGGCGACGCCTTGCCCAATGGAGGAAGTTGATGACTACGGCTACCGCCGCACCGGCCAAGAAGCCGGGTGCCGCGCTGCTGCAGGGCATGCAGAAGGTCGGCAAGGCCCTGCAGCTGCCCGTTGCCGTCCTGCCGGCCGCGGCGATCCTGCTGCGTCTCGGCCAGGACGACGTGTTCGGCAAGGACGGGCTCCACTGGGGCAAGGTCGCCACGGTGTTCGCCTCCGCCGGTGACGCCGTCTTCTCCAACCTGGCGCTGCTGTTCTGCG
Organism: Streptomyces sp. AB3(2024); assembly: GCF_041862025.1. Taxonomy (NCBI): domain Bacteria; kingdom Bacillati; phylum Actinomycetota; class Actinomycetes; order Kitasatosporales; family Streptomycetaceae; genus Streptomyces; species Streptomyces sp. AB3(2024). Next base: position 60,753 of record NZ_JBGWAB010000005.1, on the reverse strand, counting down.
TCGGTGTGGCGATCGGCTACGCCAAGAAGGCCGACGGCTCCACCGCCCTCGCCGCCCTCGTCGGCTTCCTCGTCTACAAGAACGTGCTGACCGCGTTCCCCATGGACGGAAGCGTCACCGAGCTGCTGCCCAAGGGCAAGCCGCAGGACCCGGGCGTGCTCGGCGGCATCATCATCGGTCTCGTCAGCGCGATGATCTGGCAGCGCTACCACAAGACCCGTCTGGTCGACTGGCTCGGCTTCTTCAACGGCCGCCGCCTGGTCCCGATCATCATGGCCTTCGTCGGCACCCTCTTCGGTGTCTTCTTCGGCCTGGCCTGGGGCCCGATCGGTGACGCGCTCGGCAGCTTCAGCGAGTGGCTGATCGGTCTCGGCTCCGTCGGCGCCGGCATCTACGGCGTGTTCAACCGCGGTCTGATCCCGGTCGGCATGCACCAGTTCCTCAACACCTTCTTCCAGCAGCAGGTCGGCTCCTTCACCAAGGCCGACGGCAGCATCGTCACCGGCGAGATCCCGCGCTTCTTCGCGGGCGACCCGACCGCCGGCCAGTTCATGTCCGGCTTCTTCCCGATCATGATGTTCGGCCTGCCGGCCGCCGCCATCGCCATCGCGCACTGCGCCCGCCCCGAGCGCCGCAAGGTCGTGATGGGCATGATGATCTCGCTGGCCCTGACCTCCTTCGTCACCGGTGTCACCGAGCCGATCGAGTTCACCTTCCTCTTCCTCGCGCCGCTGCTGTACGCGGTCCACGCCGTCCTGACCGGTATCTCCATGGCCGTCACCTGGGGCCTGGGCGTCCACGACGGCTTCGGCTTCTCGGCCGGCCTGATCGACTACCTGCTGAACTGGAAGCTCGCCACCAACCCGTGGATGATCATCCCGATCGGCCTGGCCTTCGGAGCCGTCTACTACGTGGTCTTCCGCTTCGCGATCACCAAGTGGAACCTCCCGACGCCGGGCCGCGAGTCCGACGAGGAGCTCGCCGAGCTGCTCAAGGCCGAGGCCAAGTAGGCCGCACGCCCCACTGCGCACAGGAGCCCCCGCTCTCCCGGAAGGGAGGGCGGGGGCTCCCGCGTTCCGCGCGCCGCGCGTCAGACCTCGTAGACGGCGCCCGGCCGCGCGAGCTCCACGGGGCCGTCGTAGACCGCCCGCGCGTCGGCCAGGTTCCGCTCGGCGTCCGTCCACGGCCGGATGTGCGTCAGCACGAGCCGCCCCACGCCGCCGCCGCGCGCGTACTCGCCGGCCTCGCGCCCGTTGAGGTGCAGGTCGGGGACGTCCTCTTTGCCGTCCGTGAAGGAGGCCTCGCACAGGAACAGATCGGCGCCGTCGGCCAGCGCCGCCAGCTCCGGGCAGGCACCCGTGTCCCCGGAGTACACCAGCGAGCGGCCGCCGTGCTCCACCCGGATGCCGTACGACTCCACCGGGTGGCTGACCCGCTCGGTGCGCACCGTGAACGGGCCGATCTCGAAGCCGCCGGACTTCAGGGTGCGGAAGTCGAAGACCTCGCTCATCGAGCGCTCGTCGGGGACGTCCTCGTAGGCCGTGGTCAGCCGCTGCTCGGTGCCCTCGGGCCCGTAGACGGGGAGGGCTCCGCAGCGGCCGCCTTCGTGCCGGTAGTAGCGGGCGACGAAGTACGCGCACATGTCGATGCAGTGATCGGCGTGCAGGTGGCTCAGGAAGATCGCGTCGAGGTCGTAGAGACCGCAGTGGCGCTGGAGCGCGCCGAGGGAGCCGTTGCCCATGTCGAGGAGCAGCCGGAAACCGTCGGCCTCGACGAGATAGCTCGAACATGCCGAATCCGCGGACGGGAAGGACCCCGAACAGCCGACGACGGTGAGCTTCATGGAGCGTGAACCTCCGTGGACGGTCCGTGGACGGAATGCGGGCCGTGCGTGGGTCGAGCGTAAGGCGCGAAACCTCCGGTCGCTCCTCCGCGGCAGGCCGTTGTGGGGGGAATCACCTGCGCTGTCACCCAGGGGAGCGACAGGGGGGACGGGTGTTGCCGCGCCGGGGCCCCGGGGCGCGGCTACGGTCGGAATATGGACACGTCCTGGTGGCCCGCCGTGCTGGCGGCGGTCGCCGTGGCGGTGGTGGTGCTGATCCCACGGCGGGCGCGGCCGGTCCGCCGGGCCCCCGGCGGCCCCCACGGGCCGGGGCCGCCGCCCTCCGTACGGGCCGGTGAGCTGTGGTGTCTGGCCGACGGCCGGCCGTGCCTGGTGCTGTCGGTGCCCCGGCACGGGGAACGGGCGCGGGTCGCGTGGATCACCGGGAAGTACGACGACCGGCGCCCCGGGGTGATCCCGCTGCCGCCCGGGGTCGTGGGCTCCCAGGGGCGGGTCTCCTTCCTGGAGGCGGACCGGCCGGAGGAGGTGTCGCTGTGGGAGTTCGGGACGCGGACGGGGACGGTGGACCCGGTGGTGTGGGACGAGGCCAAGGGGCTGGGCGGCGGAGCGGGGTGATCCGGCTGCGGCGCGTCTACGATCCCCCCGAGCCGGGGGCGGACGGGGTGCGGGTGCTGGTGGACCGGCTGTGGCCGCGGGGGCTGTCGAAGGCGGCGGCCGCGGTGGACGAGTGGCCGCGGGCGCTGGCTCCGTCGACGGAGCTGCGCAAGTGGTTCCACGGGGGTGGCGGCGCCGCGGAGTTCCGGCGGCGCTACGAGGCGGAGCTGGCGGAGCCGGAGGCGGCGGCGGAGCTGGAGCGGCTGCGGAGCCTGGCGGGGCCCCTGACGCTGCTGACCGCGGTCAAGGACCCGGGGGCCGGCCACGCGGCGATCCTGGCGGAGCACCTCGCGGGGTGACGGCCGTAGCGGTGCGTGCCGCTGCGCGGTGCGAGGCCCCGCCCCGACCTTCGCCCGTTCCCCGGGGGCTCCGCCCCCAGACCCCCGCGGGGTCCGGGGCTTGCCCCGGGGAACGGGCGGAGGGCGGGTAGGGGACCTCGCCCCGCGCAGCGCGGGCCGGGACGGCTACGCCCAGAGCTGGCCCTGGAGGACCTCGATGGCCTCTTCCGTCGTGGCCGCCGTGTAGACGCCCGTCGAAAGGTACTTCCAGCCGCCGTCGGCCACGACGAACACGATGTCCGCCGTCTCCCCCGCCGCGACCGCCTTGCGGCCGACGCCGATCGCCGCGTGCAGCGCCGCGCCCGTGGAGACGCCCGCGAAGATGCCCTCCTCGCGGAGCAGGTCGCGGGTGCGGGTGACCGCGTCCGCGGAGCCGACCGAGTAGCGGGTCGTCAGGACCGAGGCGTCGTAGAGCTCCGGGACGAAGCCCTCGTCGAGGTTGCGCAGGCCGTAGACGAGGTCGTCGTAGCGCGGCTCGGCGGCGACGATCTTCACGCCCGGGACGTGCTCGCGCAGGTAGCGGCCGACGCCCATCAGGGTGCCGGTCGTACCGAGGCCCGCCACGAAGTGGGTGATGGAGGGCAGGTCGGCGAGGATCTCGGGGCCCGTGGTCGCGTAGTGGGCGCCCGCGTTGTCCGGGTTGCCGTATTGGTAGAGCATCACCCAGTCGGGGTGCTCGGCCGCCAGTTCCTTGGCCACCCGCACGGCGGTGTTGGAGCCGCCCGCCGCCGGCGAAGAGATGATCTCGGCTCCCCACATCGCGAGAAGGTCCCGGCGCTCCTGCGAGGTGTTCTCCGGCATCACGCACACGATCCGGTAGCCCTTGAGCTTCGCGGCCATGGCGAGCGAGATGCCCGTGTTGCCGGAGGTGGGTTCCAGGATGGTGCAGCCGGGGAAGAGGCGGCCGTCCTTCTCCGCCTGCTCGACCATGTGGAGCGCGGGGCGGTCCTTGATCGAGCCGGTCGGGTTGCGGTCCTCCAGCTTGGCCCAGATGCGTACGTCCGCCGAGGGCGACAGACGCGGCAGCCGGACCAGCGGGGTGTTGCCGACCGCCGCGAGCGGGGAGTCGTAGCGCATTACTTCGAGCCGCCGGCCACGGCCGGGAGGATGGTGACGCTGTCGCCGTCCTTGAGGGCGGTGGAGATGCCGTCGAGGAAGCGGACGTCCTCGTCGTTGAGGTAGACGTTCACGAAGCGGCGCAGCTGGCCGCCGTCGACGATGCGCTCCTCGATGCCCTTGTGGCGGGTCTCCAGGTCGGCGAGCAGGTCGGCGAGGGTCGCGCCTTCACCGTTCACGGCCTTCTCGCCGTCGGTGTAGGTGCGGAGGATGGTGGGGATGCGGACCTCGATGGCCATGGCGGCGGGCTCCAGTGTCGGGAGGGCGAGATAAGGGAAGTGCGGGCGCGCGGCTCTTGCGGCCCCGCACGGGGGCCGGGGTGCTCAGGCGGCAGGACAGATGGCGCTGGCGAGGCGGCACAGGTCGACGTGCAGCCGCGCCACGAGCAGCAGCCTGCCGGGCGTCTCGATGCTCACGTCGTGGGAAACCATGCGGTCATGTTAACGATTCCCGGTCCCCCGTTTGGAGTGTGATCCCGCATCGTGGACCACATCCGCTCGCATACTGGTCAGTAGCCCTCGACGACCTGCACTTCTTCCTCCGTGATCACTCCGTCGACGATCCGGTAGGACCGGAACTGGAACTCGCCGAGGCCGTCCTGGTCGGCCGTGGAGACCAGGACGTAGTGCGCTCCGGGCTCGTTGGCGTACGTGATGTCGGTGCGCGAGGGGTAGGCCTCGGTCGCGGTGTGGGAGTGGTAGACGATCACCGGCTCCTCGTCGCGGTCGTCCAGTTCGCGGTAGAGCTTCAGCAGATCCTTCGAGTCGAACTCGTAGAACGTGGGCGAGCGGGCCGCGTTGAGCATGGGCACGAACCGCTCGGGGCGCCCGGTACCCGCCGGGCCGGCCACGATGCCGCACGCCTCGTCGGGGTGGTCCTTGCGGGCGTGCTCGACGATCCGGTCGTACAGGTCCTGGGTGAGGGTCAGCATGAGCGACAGGATAAGCAGACGGGCCCTCCCGTACCGAGGAGCGGTACGGGAGGGCCCGAATGATGGACACGAGGCCCGTGGGGGCGTGCTTCCCGGCCGTGGCAGGCGGCCGGGACCCACGGTCCGGGGGCGGTGCTCAGGCCGACTGCGAGGCCTTCTCCGCCTTGTTGAAGGCCGCGCCGCTCGGGTTGCGCTTCTTGAGGACGAGGTAGGAGGCGCCGAGGATCAGGCCCCACAGCGGCGCGCAGTACAGCGAGACGCGGGAGTCCTTGTCGACGCCCATCATCACGATGACCATGCCGATGAAGAGCAGGGCGAACCAGCTGGTCCAGGGGGCGCCGGGGGCGCGGAAGGAGGACTGCGGCAGCTCGCCGCGGTCGGCCTTGGCGCGGTAGCGGATCTGGCAGACCAGGATCATGATCCAGGCCCACATGCCGGAGATGGTGGCGAAGGAGACGACGTAGTCGAAGGCCTTGCCCGGGGCGACGTAGTTGATCCAGACGCCCACCAGCATCAGCGCGGCGGAGAAGGTGGTGCCGACGAGCGGGGTGCCGCTCTTGGTGAGCTTGGTGAAGAACTTCGGGCCCTGGCCGTTGAGCGCGAGGTCGCGCAGCATGCGGCCGGTGGAGTACATGCCCGAGTTGCAGGAGGACAGCGCGGCGGTCAGCACGACGAAGTTGACGATCGCGGCGCCGACGCCGAGGCCCATCTTCTCGAAGGCCAGCACGAAGGGGCTCTCGCCGGCCTTGAAGTTCGACCACGGGATGACCGACATGATCATGATGAGGGCGCCGACGTAGAAGACGGCGATGCGCCACGGCACGGTGTTGATGGCCTTGGGCAGGGTCTTCTCGGGGTCCTTGGACTCGCCGGCGGTGACGCCGACCAGCTCGACCGCGAGGAAGGCGAACATCACGATCTGCAGGGTCATCAGCGTCTCGCCGATGCCGTTGGGGAAGAAGCCGCCGTTGTTCCACAGGTTGGAGACGGAGGCGGTGTCGGCGGCGTCGGAGAAGCCGATGGTGAGGATGCCGGCGCAGATCAGGATCATGCCGACGATGGCGGTGACCTTGACCATGGAGAACCAGAACTCCAGCTCACCGAAGAGCTTCACGGAGATCAGGTTGGCCAGGTAGAGGATGACCGTGAAGATCAGCGCGTAGGCCCACTGCGGGAAGCTGTCGTGGGTCCAGTACGACATGTACTTGGCCGCCGCGGTGACCTCGACGATGCCGGTGACCACCCAGAACAGCCAGTACGTCCAGCCGGTCGCGTACCCCCAGAACGGGCCCAGGAACTCGCGGGCGTAGTCCGAGAAGGAACCGGACACGGGGCGGTACATGAGCAGCTCGCCCAGCGCCCGCATGATGAAGAAGATGACCAGGCCCGCGATGGCGTAGGCCAGGATCAGGCTCGGGCCCGCCTTGGAGATCGCCTTGCCGGCGCCCATGAACAGGCCGGTGCCGATGGCTCCGCCGATGGCGATCATCTGGATCTGGCGGGCTCCGAGTGCGCGGTGGTACCCCTCGCCCTCGCCCTGCGCGCCCTCACCGGGCGTCTTGTCGTGCTGCTCGACCTGCACAGAGGTCATGTCTTGGTGCGCCTTTCTCCACGCCGACCCGCGCCTTCACTGGCTGCGGATCGGGTCCTCGATCCCCCCGGATACGGATGGAGTTGCACGCCGGCGGTCAGCCGGTTCAAGCGGGCCGGGGGACATGGGTGGCGTCCCGTCGGCGGTCGTGAAGATTTATCACGTGCTTATGGGTGACCGAGGAGTCGAAATGTGACGCACGGCATAAAAAAATCCAGACATAGGGCATGGAACAGATCAGATCACCACATGGCGGTGATCTGATCGTTATCCGGATTTGAGCGTCCGCTGAGCGAACCTCGCGTGGCCGTTGCGCGGCTAAAGGGTCTCGATGAGCGTTTCCTGCAGGCCGCCGAGCCAGAGGTAGGCCATCACCATCGGCTTGCGCGGATCGTCGTCCGGAAGGCGGAAGAGCACCGCGCTCTCGTCGTCCTCGGTGATGTCCAGGCGCGCCGCGATGGTCAGCCGCAGGTCGTTGAGGGCCCCGAGCCAGCGCAGCGGCAGCTCGTCGGTCAGCTCCAGCAGCGCCGCGCCCTCCCCGTCCGGGGCGAGGGCGTCGAGGCTGCGCACCACGGCCAGCGCGTCCTCCCGCTTGCGGGTGCGCAGGTCGTTCTCGGTGAAGCGGCGGAATTCCGCCGAGCGCGCCCGCAGCTCCTCCTCGCTCTGCCCCCCGTCCGCGCCGGGGCCCCCGTAGGCGTCGGGGAAGAGCCGGGCCAGCGCCGGGTCGGAGGGGGGTTCGGTGGGGCCGTCGGAGGCGAAGAGCACGGCCAGCGGGTCGGCGTCCGCCGCGGGCTCCGGCTCGCCGGGGCCGATCAGCTCCAGCAGCTGCACGGCGAGGGAGCGCAGGATCGAGATCTCGATCCCGTCCAGGGCCAGGGTGGCGCCGCCGCCCTCGCGGGTCTCGAACACGCCGCCCATCAGAAGCGGTCCTGCGAGAGGGTCGCCCAGAGCCCGTAGCCGTGCATGGCCTGCACGTCCCGTTCCATCTCCTCGCGGGTGCCGCTGGACACGACCGCCCGGCCCTTGTGGTGGACGTCCATCATCAGCCGGGTCGCCTTGTCCTTGGGGTAGCCGAAGTACGCCTGGAACACGTACGTCACGTAGCTCATGAGGTTGACCGGGTCGTTGTGCACCAGGGTCACCCACGGGACGTCGGGTTCGGGGACCGCGAAGGTCTCTTCGGCCGATTCGGTGCGTTCGATCTCAATGGGAGCAACACTCACTTGTCCCATGCTGCCACTGCAAGGGGTCCGTCGCACAAACGGGCCCCTACATCTCGTCACTTTGACGAGATGTGCGCTAGCATCCGTGACATGAACCCTGCGGACCTGGGCCTGCCGGTGGACGTGCCGTCGACAGCGCTCTTCACGGACCATTACGAGCTCACGATGCTGCAGGCCGCCCTGGCCAACGGCACCGCCGACCGGCGCTCGGTCTTCGAGGTCTTCACCCGGCGGCTGCCCGAGGGCCGGCGCTACGGAGTCGTCGGCGGCACCGGGCGCGTGCTGGACGCCGTCGAGAACTTCCGCTTCGACGGCGCGGTGCTGGAGTTCCTGCGGGAGCGGGCCGTCGTCGACATGCGGACGCTGGACTGGCTGGCCTCGTACCGCTTCTCGGGTGACATCTGGGGCTACCCGGAGGGGGAGGTCTACTTCCCCGGATCGCCGCTCCTGCGGGTCGAGGGCAGCTTCGCCGAGTGCGTGCTGCTGGAGACCGTGATCCTGTCGATCCTCAACCACGACTCCGCCATCGCCGCCGCCGCCTCCCGGATGGCCTCCGCCGCCGGCGGGCGGCCACTGATCGAGATGGGCGCACGGCGCACCCACGAGCTGGCCGCCGTCGCCTCGGCGCGGGCCGCGTACGTGGGCGGCTTCGCCTCCACCTCCGACCTGGCGGCCGGCTTCCGGTACGGGATCCCGACGGTCGGCACCAGCGCGCACGCCTTCACCCTCGTGCACGACAACGAACGGGACGCGTTCACCGCCCAGGTGGCCTCGCTGGGCCGGGGCACCACCCTGCTGGTGGACACCTACGACGTGGCCGAGGCCGTCCGCACCGCCGTGGACGTGGCGGGCACCGACCTGGGCGCCGTCCGAATCGACTCCGGCGACCTGCTGCTGGTCGCGCACCGGGTGCGCCAGCAGCTGGACGAGCTCGGCGCGGTGAACACGCGGATCGTGGTCACCTCGGACCTGGACGAGTACGCCATCGCCTCGCTGGCGGCGGCGCCGGTGGACGCGTACGGGGTCGGCACCCAGCTGGTGACGGGCAGCGGGCACCCGACGTGCTCGATGGTCTACAAGCTGGTCGCGCGGGCGGTCTCCGCCGACCCGAAGGCCGCCCTGGCCCCGGTCGCGAAGAAGTCCACCGGCGGCAAGACCTCCATCGGCGGGCGCAAGTGGGCCGCGCGCCGGGTGGACGCGGACGGGATCGCCGAGGCGGAGGTCGTCGGCACCGGCCCGGTGCCGGCCGCCCTCGCCGACCACCAGCTGCTGACCCAGCTCGTCAAGGCGGGCGAGGTGGTGGCCCGCGAGCCCCTGGAGGCCGCGCGCCGGCGCCACCTGGCGGCCCGCGCCGCGCTGCCCCTCTCGGCGACGCAGCTCTCCCGTGGCGAGGCCGTGATCCCGACGGAGTACGTCTGAGCCGCCGGACGGAGTGGGCGGGGGCCCGTTTCGGGTAGGGGCGGGGCGGGGGAAGAGCCCCCGCAGGGCCCGCCGCACACCAACCAGCCGAAAGGCATGTGACATGCACCGCGCACTGATCGTCGTCGACGTACAGAACGACTTCTGCGAGGGCGGCAGCCTCGCCGTCACCGGCGGGGCCGACGTCGCCGCCGCGATCACCGAGCTGATCGGGCAGAGCACCGCCGGCTACCGGCACGTGGTCGCCACCCGGGACCACCACGTCGACCCCGGTCCGCACTTCGCGCGGCCCCCGGCCGAGCCCGACTTCGAGACCTCCTGGCCGGTGCACTGCGTCGCCGGGACCGAGGGCGTCGGCTTCCACCCGAACTTCGCCCCGGCCGTCGCCTCCGGCGCGGTCGCCGCCGTCTTCGACAAGGGCGCCTACGAGGCCGCGTACAGCGGTTTCGAGGGGGCCGACGAGAACGGCGTGACGCTCGCGGACTGGCTCCGCGAGCGCATGGTGAGCGAGGTCGACGTGGTCGGCATCGCCACCGACCACTGCGTGAAGGCCACCGCACTCGACGCGGCACGCGCCGGGTTCGCCACCCGCGTCCTGCTGGACCTCACGGCCGCCGTGGCCCCCCACACCACCACCCGCGCCCTGGACGAGCTGCGCACGGCGGGCGTGGCCCTGACGGGCGCCGACCCGGGCCGTCGCTGACGCGGGACGGCCCGGGGCCCGGGCGGGGCCCCGGCAGGGCCCTGCGGCCCCCGGCGGGGCGGCCACGGGCCTCCTGCGGCCCCGCGCGGCCGCGGCTAGGCGTTGCCCAGGAGGGCGCGGATCGGGTGCCAGAGTTCCGTCGCCCGGTCCGGTGCGCACCGCCACAGCAGGCCGTCGGGGTGGTGGAGGACGGCCGTGACCTCGTCCGGGGTCGGCGGCTGGGCGTTGCCGCGCAGGTAGACGGCCCGCATGCCGAGGTTCCGCAGCCTGGTCAGGGCGCGGGCCCGGTTCGCGGCGTGCACCAGCACGCGGACGTTACCGCCCTCTCCGGTCGGCCGCGGCAGCGTCAGCGCGACCACCACGCTGCCGCCCGGCAGTCTGACGAAACCTCCACCTGGCATGATCTTCAGCTCCCCCGTCAATAACAAAACTCGCACCCGCATCTAAACGCGATCGGCCGCCGCCCGCTAGAGGGCGACGGCCGATCATGCTGTGACCTGCGGTTTTACGGAGTTACTTGGTGGCGGGGCCGACCTCGACCGTCATCTGGAGGCCGTCGTAGGTCTCCTTCGCGATCTTGATCTTGGTGTTGGTGTCAGTGACCTTCACCGAACCGGTCGGGTTCTCCTCGTACCAGTACTTGCCCTTGTGGTCGTCGAAGACCAGCTGGGCCGGCTTCGGCTTGACGAAGAGCGCCTCACCGTTCTTGTGCAGGGTGAACGCGTCCGTCGAGTAGGCGCTGAACGGGGCGTCGTACGGCTGGATCTTGTTGCGCAGCAGGGTGCCGTCCGACCACTTCATCGGCTTGGCGTTGGCGTCGATCGGCAGGATCAGACCGGAGCCCGGGTGCTGGCTGGTGTTGTTGTCCTTCTGGGAGGTGTCCCAGAGCCACAGCAGCAGGCCGTCCTGGTACGGGTAGTGCTCGACCCAGCCCGGCTTGGTGTTGGAGAAGCCGAAGTTGTACGGGCCGACCTTGAGGGTCGAGTCGTACGAGACGTAGCGGCGGTTCTCGGCCAGGTAGTACTGCGCGTACTCCTTGGTGAAGCCGGCGCCCTGGCGGGAGAAGCCCTTGGCGGTCCAGCCGTTGTCGCCGTTCTCCGCGCCGTCGGCGAAGACGGTGGCGCCGTCCGCGGTCAGGTTGAGGGCGTCGGCGGCGAAGCCCTTGCCGCCCGCGCCGCCGTCCGTCTGGTAGCGGAAGCGGAGGTCGACCTTCTTGCCCGCGTAGGCGTCGAGCGGGAAGTTCAGCGACTTCCATGCGCCGGAGACACCGGTCAGCGACGGGCTGCCGGAGGCGTCGGACGGGATGGCCGCACCGTCGGCGGTGCCGTGCAGCGCGGTCCAGGTGGCGCCGCCGTCCGTGGACACCTCGGTGTAGAGGAAGTCGTAGTCCTGCTCGATGTCCCACCAGCCCTTGAGGGAAAGGGCGGCGGACTTCTTGCCCGTCAGGTCGACGGAGCGGGTGAGGGTGTTCTTCAGGTCGTCACCCATGTTGCTCCACCACTGCGAGGAACCCTCGGCGGGAGCGACGATGTCGGTCTTGACCTGCTTCTTCGGCAGATCGACGAGCAGCGCCTGCTTGTCCTTGGTGTTGTACGCCGACACACCCAGCTTGTGGGTGGACTTCGTCGCGGCCTTGGCCTTGTCGAAGTTCAGCCAGCCCAGCTGCAGCTTGTCCCAGGCGGTCATGTCGCCGGGGACGTTGCCTATGGACTCCTTGCCGTCGCCGAGCCAGGAGCCGGCCGACATCAGGGACCAGAAGCCGACGGAGTTGTCGCCGCCGCCGGAGGTGTCGTAGAGGTCCGGCAGACCGAGGTCGTGGCCGTACTCGTGCGCGAAGACGCCGAGGCCGCCGTTCTCCGGCTGCATCGTGTAGTCGCCGACCCAGATGCCGGTGTCACCGATCTGGGTACCGCCGGCCTTGTTGTTCGCCGGGCCGGTCTTGCCGGCGTCGGTGCCGTACGCGTACCAGCGGTGCGCCCACAGCGCGTTGGTGCCCTGCACGCCGCCGCCGGCCGACTCGTCCTCGCCCGCGTGGACGATCTGGAAGTGGTCGATGTAGCCGTCGGGCTCGTTGAAGTTGCCGTCGCCGTCGTAGTCGTTGCGGTCCCACTGGTCGTACTGCGCCAGCGTGGCCTTGATCTCGGCGTCGGTCTTGCCGGCCTTCTTCTGGGCCTCCACCCACGCGTTGACGCCGTCCTTGACGGTGTCCCACACGTTGGAGCAGTTGGTCTGGCCGCAGTAGTTCGAGCCGTAACGGGCCTCGTTGTACGGGATCTTGACCCAGTCGGCGACCTGGCCGTCGACGGAGTAGCGGCCCGAGGAGGTCTTCTCGTAGTAGGTCTTCAGCGAGTCCTTGCCCTGACCGGTACCGAAGTACAGGTCCTGGAAGTGCTGGCGGCTGTAGTCCTTCTGCCAGGCCGTGCTGTTGTTGTTCGCGCGGTCCGGCTGCGCGATCTGGTTGTGCAGCGGGCCGGGGGTGCCGCCGTACTTCGGCGCGGGCGGCTTCGGGCCGTCGGGGCCGTCCGGGTCGAACATGGTCGTGTTGTCGACCTGGTCGCCGAACTCGACGAGGATCGTGAAGATCTTGTCGGTCTTCTCGCGGCCCAGCTCGACGTACTTCTTGTCGTCCAGCTTGACGACCTTCGAGGCGCCGCGCTGCTCGACGTCCTTCTTGCCGCTCAGCACCTGCTCCAGGGCGGCCTTCTTCTGCTTCGCCTGCTGCTCGCTGAACGGCCCCTTGAGGTCGTGGTCGACGAGCTTGGCAGGAGCGGTCGGGTCCTGCCGGTCGGAAGCGGAGACGCCGGGGCCCTTGGTGTCCGCCTGGGCCGCGGTGACGGTGAAGAAGGTGGCGCTGGTCGCGCAGGCGGCCATGGTCACACCGATGGCCAGGGTGCGCAGGGTGCGTCGTCTGACGATATTGCCGGTCACTTGATGTCGTTCCCCTCCCGCGGCCGCAACGTAGGTCGGAACATCTCCATAGGAGCGGGGGGTTCCGCGCGGCGCGCGTCTCAAGTGACGACATTTGACCGGAGAGTCTAAAGAAAAGACAGACCTTGACTTCTTCCTTACAACTGCACTATGCGGTCAAGGAGTTCCGCTATTCGGACGTTCCGCCGCCAACAGGGGTCATCCAGGGCGAAGGGCGCTCCACGGGGGCCGGTGACGGCGCATCACGTGAACCCGTGCGCCCCCCGTGCTGCGACACCGTGGGTAAGGTCACGCTTACTTCAGGTGCGGCTCGGGCATCCCGTCCTGGAGTCACTTGACGCGCGACCGGTCGAGCCGGCTCCCCCTCCCCGCCTTGAGGACGGAACACGCCATGCCGCGTCCGACTGCCGCACAGCTCGCCTACGGCTCCGCCACCGTCATCGTGTCGACGATCGCCATGCTGCTGCTCTCGCAGACGAGCACGGGGCTCGGCGTCGCCGTCATCTCCGCGGCCGCGCTCGCCCTCGGGCTGCTGGTCGCGCTCACCGTGCCGCAGCCGCGCCGTCGCGGCCGGCACGCCGCTGGGCGGACGGGGCGGGCGGCCGCCACCGCCACCGCCCCGGACGCCCACCGGGTGCCCGAACCGCGAACGGTCCCCGCCGAGCACCCCGTCCGCCTCTGAGCGGACACACCGGAGCGGACACACCGGAGCGGGAACACCGGAGCGGGCGGCCACCCCCGGAGGGACGGCCGCCCGCGCGGACCCGTGCGCGTACGCGCCTAAGTCGTCTTGACCACCACGGTCTTGGCCACCTTGTCGTGCAGGCCCTGCCGGTACGGTTTGTCGACGAGCATCGACACGATCAGGGCGAGCGGCCACAGGCAGAAGCAGCACACCAGGGTCGGGATCCAGAGCAGGGCGGCCCGGCCGAGCGAGGGGTTCGACGGGGGCACGCTGCCGTCGTTCAGCATCGCGACGCGCAGGCCCAGGGCCTTCTTGCCGACCGTCTGACCGCTCTGCTTGGTCAGCCACCAGTCGTAGCCGACGTACGCGACGATCGAGACGAGCGTCCACAACAGGCCCGAGCCGTTGTACGACTTCGTGATGACCTCGCTGACGTCCTCCCCCTTGTTCGTGTCGACCACGTACCGGTTCCTGCCGAACGGCAGCTGGATGAGGAACAGCGGCACCCCGACGATGAGCACGTCGATGACGCGCGCCGCGAGCCGCCTGCCGAAGTCGGCGAGCGGGGGCATCCCGGCGAGCGGGTCGGGCATGCCGTAGCCGCCTCCCCCGCCGTACGGGTCTCCGCCGCCGCCGTACGGGGGCGGAGGCGGGGGCGGGGGGTATCCGCCGCCCGGGGGCGGGGGCGGCGGGGGCGGGCTGCCGCCGCCGGGGGGCGGAGGCGGTGAGCCGTACGGCGAACCACCCGACGGAGGCGTCGGTTCCTGGGGCTTCTTGAGGAACGGGTCGTCCTCGGGCGGCTGGCCCGGCGGCGGCTGGTCGGTACTCATGGCCCGAGTCGAACCCGGGTCCGCGGGGTCCGCAACGGGACGGCGTCCGTTCGGGGTACCGGCCCCCGGCGCGGCCCCGCCGCGGCGGTCACCGGGCCACGTACGTCCCGGCGGCCCGGTCGTGCCAGGCCCGGCGGCGGGGGCGGTCCACGAGGCACCACAGGCTCCCCGGGAGGCCGAGCAGGGCGTACACCAGCCAGCGCCGCAGGGCCGCGCCGAAGGCCGGCGGACGCAGGGTGGCGGCGGCCAGCACGCGGACCCCGAACAGCTTCTTGCCCGGGGTGCGGCCCCAGCGGGCGGTGGGCAGCGCCTCGTAGAACACCCCGAAGACGAGGACGGCCGCCAGGACCAGACCCAGGTAGCCGGTGATGGTGCCGTCGAGCAGCCACACCGTGGTGGTCCGCCCGCTCGCCCGCGCCTCGTCGACCTTGACCTGTACGTGGGCCGTCGCCTCCGGTACGAGGGGCAGCGCGGCGGCCGTCGCGACCCCGGCGAGGACGAGGGAGTCCACGGCGCGGGCCAGGGTCCGGCGGACCAGCCCGGCGGGACGTACGGCGCGCTCGGCCATCTCCTCGAAGACGGCCCGGGTCGCCTCCGCGGGAGGGACGGGGGCGGCGGCGGGGGCGGCGGGGGCGCGGTCCGCGCCACGGGGCTCGAACCCCGAGGGGGCCGCGGCGGGGACTGCGACGGGGACTCGGCCGCCTCCTCGCGCGTTTCCGGGCGGGGCCCGGCGGGGGCCGGGCGAGCGGCCGCCGGAACGTTCCCCGGGCTCCGGCCGGCATCCCGCGGCTCGAACGCCGAGGGGGCCGGCGGGGCCGAGGGGGCTGCCGTGGCGGACGGGACCGAGGGGGGCCACCCCCCGTACGGTTCGGCCTCGGGCGGGGCCGGATGCGGGTGGGCAGGGTGGGGGTGGGCCGGCTGGGCCGGGCCCCGTACCTCGGGCGGCGCCACGGGCCGCGGCGCGCTCCGCGCCCGGGGTGCGGACGGGGCGGCCTCCGGCCAGCTGGAGGTGAGGCCCGAGGCGCCGGCCCCCGGGGCGTCGGGCCAGGCCGGCGGGCGGGCCGAGAGGATGCCCGCGCTCTCCACCGCGGCCTGCGCCGGAAGCTGCCGGGCGGGGGCGGGGGCCGCGGGAGCCGTGGCGGGCGCGGGCCGGGCCAGGGAGATCCCCCCGGGCCGGTGCTCCGGTTCCGCCGGGCCGCCGCCCCAGGAGACGCGCACGTCGCGGGGGCCGCCGAAGCCGGCCTGGTGGAGGGGGTCGGCCTGCCAGCCCGCCGGATCGGAGTCCGCTCCGGGTCCCGGTCCCGGTCGGGGGACGGCGCCGGGGCCGGGGCCGGGGCCGGTCCGCGGCCCGGTCAGCACCTCGGTCGCGGAGGTCTCGTCGAGGAACACCGGCCCCGTCTCGTCCACGGGAGCGGGTCCGGACACCGACGCGGAAGCCGGAGCCGACGCGGGAGCCGACGCCGACGCGAACGCCGCGGCGGGCACCGCGGCGGGGGCGGGCACCGCGGCGGGGGCGGGCACCGGGGCGACGGACGCGGCGGGGCGGCTCGTACCGGGGACCCAGGCAGCGCCGTTCCAGTACCGGACGTACCCGGGGATGGACGGATCGGGGTAGTAGCCCTCGCGGGCCGCGCGCTCGCCGTCACCAGGGGAGGCCGTCAATGTCCCCAACTCCGATCGTGGCTTGAGGATTGTGCAGGGGAGGACCCAAGGGGAGGACCATAGCCAAGAACCCCCTCCCGACAGGTCCGGTAACGGGAGATTCCAAGCCTTCGGGCGAACGTCACCCCACCCGATTGTTTTCGGTCAGCCGATAGGTTTCGGCCAACTTCGCGTTCGGTGCCGAAAGTCGCGTCATACCCGGGCGCATCGGCGCTCTCTGCGGGTGTGGGGCCGTTCCGGCTCCGCACCCGCAAGCGAAGCACCGAAGCGAGGCCGCCATGCACCACCCCGTCATCGAACGCGAACTGGAACTGAAGCTGGTCCTGTCCCCCGAGCGGAGCGTCCCCGTCCCCGCCAGGCTGCTGTACCTCACGGACGACCCGTTCGCCGTGCACGTCACCTTCCACACCGGCTCCAGCGCCCCGGTCAACTGGACTTTCGCGCGCGAGCTGCTCGTCGAGGGGGTGTTCCGTCCGTGCGGGCACGGAGACGTCCGGATCTGGCCCACGAAGATCGACAACAGGGCGGTCCTGTGCATGGCGCTCAGCTCCGCCGACGGCGACGCCCTGCTGGAGGCCCCGGCCGGATCGGTGTCGGCGTGGCTGGAGCGGACCCTGCGCGTGGTGCCGCCGGGGACCGAGGCGGACCGGCTCGGACTGGACGCGGCGCTGGCGGAGCTGCTGACCCCGACCCCGGCGGACGACCTGTGGCTGCGCGACCCGTGGCCCTCGGACGAGTCGGCGGACGGTGACCTGTGATGCGCACGCCCGACGACCGCACCTCCGGGACCCCCTCCTCAGAAGAGCTTGCCGGGATTGAGCAGCCCGAGCGGGTCGAAGGCCCGCTTGACGTTGCGCTGCATCTCCAGGCCGACCGGCCCGAGTTCGCGGGCGAGCCACTCCTTCTTCAGCACCCCGACCCCGTGCTCGCCGGTGATCGTCCCGCCGAGTTCCAGACCCAGCGCCATGATGGCGTCGAAGGACTCCCGGGCCCGCCGCGCCTCGTCCTCGTCCGCGGGGTCGAAGCAGACCACCGGGTGGGTGTTGCCGTCCCCGGCGTGCGCGCAGACGCCGATGAGCAGCCCGTACTCCCGGGCGACGGCCTCCGTGCCGGCGAGCATCTCGGCGAGCCGCGACCGGGGTACGCAGACGTCGTCGATCATCGTCGCGGGCCTCAGCGCCTCCAGGGCGGTCAGGGACATCCGGCGGGCCTGCAGCAGGAGTTCCGACTCCGCCTCGTCCTCGGCGGGGACGACGGCGGTGGCCCCGGCGGCGGTGCACAGCCGGCCGACGGCCGCGAGACCGTCGGACGCGTCCGGGGTGTCGAAGGCGGCCAGCAGCAGCGCCTCCGTGCTCTCGGGCAGCCCCATGCGGCCGAGGGCGTTGACGGCGCGGACGGTCGTCCGGTCCATCAGCTCCAGCAGCGAGGGCGCCAGCCCCGCCTCCATGACGGCGCAGACCGCTTCGCAGGCCGCCGCGACGGAGGGGAACTCGGCGGCCAGCGCCAGCTGCCGGGGCGGCGCCGGCCGCAGCGCCAGCACGGCCCGGACGACCACGCCGAGGCTGCCCTCGGAGCCCACGAAGAGCCGGGTCAGGTCATATCCGGCGACCCCCTTGGCGGTGCGCCGACCCGTGTGCAGCAGCCGCCCGTCGGCGAGGACCACGTCGAGGCCGAGCACGTACTCGGCGGTGACCCCGTACTTGACGCAGCACAGGCCGCCCGAGGCGGTGCCGATGTTGCCGCCGATGGTGCACTGCTCCCAGCTGGACGGGTCGGGCGGGTAGTACAGGCCCTGTTCGGCCACGGCCCGCGAGAGGACCGCGTTGACCACGCCCGGCTCGACGACGGCGATCCGGTCGACCGCGGAGATCTCCAGGATCCGGTCCATCTTCACGAGGGACAGCACGATGCAGCCGTCCGAGGCGTTGGCGGCGCCCGACAGGCCGGTACGGGCGCCCTGGGGGACGACCGGGACCCGTAGGGCGGTCGCGGTGCGCATCACGTGCCGTACCTGGTCCACGGTGCGGGGCAGGACGACGGCGGCGGGCGTGCCGGCGGCGCAGAAGCTCGCCATGTCGGTGGCGTAGGAGGCGGTGACCTGGGGATCCGTGAGGAGGGCCTCGGGCGGGAGCCCCTCGCGCAGGCGCGCGAGGAGCCGCTGCGCGGAGGGGTCCTCGGGGCACTGGTCGGAGGACCCCTCGGGGGACTCCTCGGGGGACTCCTCGGGGAACTGCTCGGGAGACCGCTCGGAAAGCCGTGCCGACAGATCGTCATCCATGGGGCCAGCGTGACAGCCGGGGCCATCGGTGTGAACACGGCCGCGACCGGCTTCGGACACCTCGGCGAACTCTTCATATTGACGCACAGTGAGCGCATGGACGGTTTCGACGAGCATTCGCAGCAGCCCGCGCCGCCCGTGACCTTCACCGGCCGCAAGACGGTGGTGGCGGCCGCGGTGGCGGTGGTCCTGATCGCCGGGGCCCTGCTGATCCGACCGGCCCGCACGGGCGACGACGCCCGCCCGCCGGGGCCGAGCGAACGGGCCGCGTCGGCGGTCGGCGTGGGCGCCCCGGCGGCCGCGGTGGACCTGACGGCGCTGGTGGCGGACCGGGAGAAGTGGGTCGCCGCGCACGCCGACGACGACGCTTCGTGGGCGGTGCTCGGGTCCGCGTACCTCGAACAGGCGCGGCGGACGGCCGAATCGGACTGGTACCCGAAGGCGGAGAAGGCGCTCAAGCGGTCGCTGGACACCCGGCCCGCGGAGAAGGGCAACTTCGACGCGATGACGGGCATGGGAGCCCTCGCCAACGCCCGCGCGGACTTCGGGACGGCGAAGAAGTGGGGCGAGCTCGTACGGGCGCAGGCGCCGCGGCGCTGGGCGGCGTACCCGGTCCTGGTGGACGCGTACACGGGCCTCGGCGACTACAAGGCCGCCCAGAAGGCGCTGGAGCAGCTGTCGGAGCTCCGCGAGGGACTGGCCGCGCACCTGCGGGCCGCCCAGGTCTACCGGGACCGCGGCTGGCGCGAGGACGCGGTGGTGTCGCTGGAGCACGCGGCGGGCGCGGCGAAGGCGCCGGCGGAGAAGGCGTACGTGCTGTACCGGCTCGGGGAGCTCGCCTTCGAGCGGGGTGACGCGGCGGAGGCGCTGCGCCAGCAGGAGGCCGCGCTGCGCACGGACCCGGCACGGGCGGAGGCCCTGGGCGGCCGGGCGCGGGCGCTGGCCGCGCTGGGCCGGGGCGGGGAGGCGGTACGGGACTACCGGCTGGCGCTGGGCCGTACGCCGGAGCCGCGGCTGGCGCTGGAGCTGGGCGAGCTGCTGGACTCGCTGGGACGGCCGGAGGAGGCCCGGGTCCAGTACGAGGCCGTGTCGGTGCTGGCGGCCCGCGGCGAGGCGAACGGCGTCAACGAGGCGGTGGTCCTGGGCCTGTTCGAGGCCGACCACGGGGACGCGGGCGCCGCCGTACGCCGCCTGTCGGCGGAGTGGAAGCGGCACAAGAGCGTGCAGGTGGCCGACGCCCTGGGCTGGGCACTGCACCGCGGCGGGGAGGACACGGCGGCCCTGGAGCACGCGAAGAAGGCCACCGAGCTCGGGCTGCGCAGCGCGGAGTTCGCCTACCACCGGGCGATGATCGAGCGGGGCCTGGGCGACGAGGCGGCGGCCCGCCGCCACCTTGAGGAGGCCCTGCGGACGAACCCGGGCTTCTCCCCGGTCCGCGGCCCCCTCGCGAAGGAAGCCCTCGCCACGATCGGCCAGCCGCCCTCGGGCGGCCCGGAGAACATGCAGCCCCGTACACCGTGGGTGGCCCCCGAACTCCCGAAGCCCAACCCCCCGAAGCCCAAGCCGAAGCCGACCCCGGCGAAGCCGAACCCACCGAAGCCGAGCCCCTCGACCACCTGACGGAGGAAGGGTGGGGTGGGAAGGGGCTCCGCGCAGCGGCAGCCCCTCCCCACCCCACCCTCGGCGGCGGGCCGGCCCGGGCCCCTGGGACCCGGGCCCGCGCGGCCTACAGGTTGCCGCGCTTCTCCTGCTCCCGCTCGATCGCCTCGAACAGG
The DNA here is from genome assembly GCF_041862025.1 of Streptomyces sp. AB3(2024). NCBI lineage: Bacteria > Bacillati > Actinomycetota > Actinomycetes > Kitasatosporales > Streptomycetaceae > Streptomyces > Streptomyces sp. AB3(2024). The sequence continues at coordinate 40,777 of NZ_JBGWAB010000005.1, read as the reverse complement.
GCCTTGAAGTTGCCCTTGCCGAAGCCCATCGAGCCGTGCCGCTCGATGATCTCGAAGAAGACCGTCGGACGGTCCTGCACCGGCTTGGTGAAGATCTGCAGCAGGTAGCCGTCCTCGTCACGGTCCGCCAGGATCTTCAGCTCGCGCAGCTCGTCGATCGGCACGCGCGTGTCGCCGACCCACTCGCCCAGCGTGTCGTAGTACGAGTCCGGCACGGACAGGAACTGGACGCCCGCCGCCCGCATCGTCCGCACGGTCGCCACGATGTCGTTCGACGCGAGCGCGATGTGCTGGACGCCGGGGCCGCCGTAGAACTCCAGGTACTCGTCGATCTGCGACTTCTTCTTCGCGATCGCCGGCTCGTTGATCGGGAACTTGACCTTCTTGGTGCCGTCCGCGACCACCTTCGACATCAGCGCCGAGTACTCGGTCGCGATGTCGTCGCCCACGAACTCCTTCATGTTCGTGAAGCCCATGACCTTGTTGTAGAACGCCACCCACTCGTTCATCCGGCCGAGCTCGACGTTGCCCACGCAGTGGTCGATGGCCTGGAAGGTCCGCTTCGCGGGCGGGGCGACGATCGGCTCGGCGGCCGCGTAGCCGGGCAGGTACGGGCCGTCGTAGTCGGTGCGCTCGACCAGCGTGTGACGGGTCTGGCCGTAGGTGGCGATGGCGGCCAGCACCACGGTGCCGTGCTCGTCCTTGACCTCGTACGGCTCGTCCAGCCCGCGCGCGCCCTGCTCGACGGCGTACGCGTACGCCGCGCGGACGTCGGGGACCTCGATGGCGAGGTCGATGACGCCGTCACCGTGCTCGGCGACGTGCTCGGCGATGAAGCGGCCGTGGTCGGTCGTCGGCTTGATGACCGAGGTGAGGACGAAGCGCGCGGAGCCGTTGGTGAGGACGTAGCTGGCGGTCTCGCGGCTGCCGTTCTCCGGTCCGGAGTAGGCGACGAGCTTCATGCCGAAGGCGGTGGAGTAGTAGTGCGCGGCCTGCTTGGCGTTGCCCACGGCGAAGACGACCGCGTCCATGCCCTTCACCGGGAAGGGGTCGGCCTCACGCGCGGTGTGCGGGGTGGTTTCGAGGTTCACCAGAGACTCAGTCATGAGCGCAGAGTCCCGCCCTTCCACAAGCTGCGCAATAGTTTCCATTTCTGCTGTACACAATGCTCAGCACCGGCGCAGGATGGCTGAGAGATCTGTGCAGTATGACCAGCCGAAGGAGGGAAGGTTCCCATGGGCATCGACGAACTCGACGGCAGGCTCATCGTCCTGCTGGCGCGCGAACCGCGGATCGGGGTCCTGGAGGCCTCGCGCAGGCTGGGCGTGGCCCGCGGCACGGTGCAGGCCCGCCTCGACCGGCTCCAGTCGAGCGGGGTCATCCGCGGCTTCGGCCCGCAGGTCGACCCGGCGGCCCTGGGATACCCGGTGACGGCCTTCGCCACGCTGGAGATCAAGCAGGGCCAGGGTTCGGACGTACGGACCCACCTGGCCGGCGTGCCGGAGGTACTGGAACTGCACACGACCACCGGGACCGGGGACATGCTGTGCCGGCTCGTGGCGCGCTCGAACGCCGACCTCCAGCGGGTGATCGACCGGGTCGTCGGCTTCGAGGGGATCGTCCGGGCGTCGACGGCGATCGTGATGGAGAACCCGGTGCCGCTGCGGATCATCCCCCTGGTGGAGCAGGCGGCGCACGAGGGCTGAGCCGTCCGGGGAGTTCCAAAGAACTCGTTGCAAAGAAACCCTTGCATAAGATTCTTTGCAACTCTACTGTTGAGCCATGCCCGAAAACGCAGCGAGCGCAGAGAACACCGAAACCGCAGAGAACGCCGCATCCGGCGCCCCGCAGCAGAGGCCCGCGCACGAGCCCAACGTCCGCACCCTCGACGCCCGTTCGCTGCGCGGCCTCTCGCACCCGCTGCGCATCCGCCTCCTCGGCGCCCTGCGCCGGGAGGGGCCCGCCACCGCCTCGCAGCTCGCCGAACGGCTCGGCGAGTCCAGCGGAGCCACCAGCTACCACCTGCGCCAGCTCGCCGCCCACGGCTTCGTCGAGGACGCTCCCGAACACGGCAAGGGGCGCGAACGCTGGTGGAAGGCCTCGCACGACGGCACGCGGTTCGACGAGTCGCTCATGTTCGCGGACGACCCCGAGACCAGGGGCGCGGCCGACGTCTTCCTGGGCGAGATCATGAAGATCCACACGCAGGAGCTGAGCACCTGGCTCGGCGAGGCCCACGAGTGGACGGCGCAGTGGAGGCGCGGAGCGGACCTCAGCGACTTCACGCTCCGCCTGACGCCCGAGCAGAGCCACGAGCTGATCCACCGGATGCACGAGCTGATCAACAGCTACCGCGACCTGCCGCCCGTCGAGGACAGCGAGATGGTCCGCGTCCACACGCACACCTTCCCGCGCCGCACCGCCTCCGAGTAGTCCGCCCCGACGGTCCGCGCACCCCTGCCCGCCCTCCGCAGAAGGAGTCCTGCCATGCACGCCTTCCCGTTCGCCGAGATCCACGCCGAGATCCACGCCGCCCGCACCGCCGAACTCGCCGCCGAGGCCGCCGCCTGGCACCTCGCGCACGAGAGCGCCACCCCCGGGGCCCCCGCCGTCCACGCCGCCCATGCCGTCCCGGCCCTGCGCAACCGGCTGGGCGAGGCCCTGATCAGCGCCGGACTGCGCCTGATGGAACCGGCCCACGTCCACGCCCGCGTCCGGCAGCACGCGGCATGAGCGGCCCCGACAGGCGCCCCTTCACCGCACTCCTGGCCGCCAACACCATCTCCATAGCCGGTAGTTCGCTCACCCTGATCGGCGTCCCGTGGTTCGTGCTCCAGACCACGGGCAGCGCCGGCCGGGCCGGGGTCGTCGCCTTCTGCGCCACCCTGCCCGTGATCGTCGCCGCGCTCGTCGGCGGCCCGCTCATCGACCGGATCGGCCGCCGCCGCGTCTCCGCCGCCTCCGACCTCATCTGCGCACTCGCGGTCGGCGCGATCCCGTTGCTCCACTTCGCGGGACTGCTGGAGTTCTGGATGCTGTGCGCGCTGATGGCCGTCAGCGGCCTCGTGCACACCCCGGGCCTGACCGCCCGCAACGTCCTGCTCCCCGCCCTCGCCGAGCACGCCGGCACCACCATCGGCCGGGCGTCCAGCCTCTACGACGCCGTCTCGCGCGGAGCCCGCATGCTCGGGGCCGCCACGGCCGGCCTGCTGATCACGTTCGTCGGCGCCGAGACCGTCCTGCTCCTGGACGCGGCCTCCTTCGCCGTCTCGGCACTGCTGATGACGGCGTTCGTGCGCGGGGTCGCCGCCGCCGACCCGCAACTCGCCCCGGAGAAGGTGACGTTCGGCGCCTACCGGGCCGACATGGCCGAGGGCTGGCGCTTCCTGACCCGCTCCCGGCTCCTGATGGGCGTCACCCTGATGGTGATGATGACCAACGGGCTGGACCAGGGCTGGAGTTCGGTCCTGCTGCCCGTGCACGGCCGCGAGGACCTCGGCAGCGCCGGCGCGGTCGGCCTGATGATCTCCCTGTTCGGCGGTTCCGCCCTGCTGGGCGCCCTGCTCTACGGGGCGTGGGGCGAGCGCCTCCCCCGCCGGGCGGTGTTCGCGGTGGCCTTCCTCCTGTGCGGCGCACCCCGCTACGTGACGGCCGCCCTCACCGACACCGCCCCACCGCTGGCGGTCGTCATGGCCCTCTCCGGCCTCGGGGCGGGCATGCTCAACCCGATCCTCGGCACGGTGATGTACGAGCTGGTCCCCGAGGAACTGCGCAGCCGCGTCTCCGGCGTGACCATGGCGGGCTGCGAGCTGGTGATGCCCCTGGGCGGCCTCACGGCGGGCCTCCTGGTGGACGCCTCAGGCATCGCGCACGCCCTCCTGGCCTTCGGCGCCGTCTACTTCCTGACCACCCTGACCCCGCTCCTCTTCCCCGCCTGGCGCGGCCTCGACCGCACCCCGCCCGGCCCGCTCAGCAGGCCGGAACCTCCCCGCCCCGCTGAAGCGCCCGCAGCGAGTCCGTCTGCCTCTGAGCCATCCCAAGCCTGAAGCACCTCGCCGACACCTCAATATTTCCGCCATCAACCTCAAGATCGAGGTGACGCTCGCCCCGCTCCCCTCGCCTTCCACCGCCACTACGCGCACCGCTTCAAGGAGCGCTTTATCCGATGAGGGTGCTCTGACTCAGTCAAGGAGAATGGCGGAGCAGTAGGGCGAGAACATCATGTCGACTGACCCATGAATGAGCGCGTCACCTCAGCGACGAACGCCTGGCCAAGCACCTCTAGAACTCGTCGGCCACGTATCGATGTCTACACACGCATTCGACTCCGCCCTCAACGCCAAACCATCAACACCCTCCACTCAACCAGCGATTGCCATGACGGCACACTCACCACAGCCATACACTTACACTATTGCCGCCATTTCCACCAAAACCACGGACGCCCTCCCGGAAGGCTCGGGAGGGCGTCTGCTTGCTTACTCAGACAGCTTCACTAGGCGCCTGGCGGCATGACGAATCCGTTGATTCACCCAATTAGCAGTGGACAATTCTCGAAGAATGCCCAAATCACCTTGCGAGAGATCCCTTGCGGACATCCAATGAACCGCTCGCTCGACCCAGTAATTACTTCGACTTCCGACTGCCATCACCAGTACATCTTCAACGGGAACCAGATTCTGAAGATTTTCAACTGAAATCTGAACTCGTTCAGCAGCAGAAGTCAAATCCGATCGAAATGATGACTCATCTTTATCAAGAATCGTCACCCATGACGAGGGAAGATCCGTCGCCGATGATTCCACTGGACCATCGAGTCGACCGAGCGTCCACACACCCTGCCTATCGAGCCCCAACCAAATTTTGGTCCTGCTGATCTGCATCAGCGGCAGCCACGTAACGACTCCAGCCTGACCTGGATAGGAGGAGACGATCCAGCACCTCCCAGGCACGGCCGATAGCTCAGCAGTGAGATCGCCCGCTGTCACCGAAGCCACCCCAAGAGAGGAGCACCTTGGGACGTCACCTTACTCACCAATTCATACCCTCAGTGTGACTCACGGATATTCCGTGCCGGTTCATGAAGCTCTGGAATTCCTTTCTTTTCGAAGCATCCCAGTTCATCCCATAATGGCCGGACCATTCATTGGTTTGCAACTCCCCACCGGGCCCTCGTCGTAGCCGTCCCCCCACCATGGCAGATTTGTCCGCACCAATGGCATCCCCAAGAGAATCATGACCACCAACCCCTTGATCGGCGCCAGTTGCGAAACGCCCCGTAGTCGGATCGAAGACGAAGTCTCTTGGCTCGTTTGGGCTGAAATTCTTCACCGCACCGACCGATTTCACTCGGTCGCTCACTTCAAGAACACCCTTGGCCGCACCACTACCGTCAATAACACATTTCGCGTTATGGACGAGTATCGGCGTGGCCCCTGCCAGTACATAGTACGTGTGGAGGTCTTCGATTGTCAGGTTGAACGTCTTCGCGCGCTGGGAATACGGGTCGTTCTTGACGAGGATTGCTGTACCGCCACCCTCGACCATCACCGACATCCCGGCCGTCAGATCGCCAGCGGTAACCCAAGCGTTCTGGGATGGCGACCAGAAGGGGTGCTCGTGTGTGGCGGTGAGTTCCTCGACCCCCTTCTCTGTCGCAATGGCAAGCTTGTTGAAGTGCTTGTCGTCTTCCGTGACGATCAGCTGGGTTACGCGACGCTTTCCGGTCTCCCCCGACCTCGGGTCGGTAGCGATGACGTAGTCGCCGACCTCGATCGTCTCGATGGCCTTGGATTTGCCATCACCCATGACCACTTGAGTGCCCGCGAGGAAGCAATTGCAGCCGCTACCCTTGGCGGGCTTCGTCCGGGTACCGTCCCGAAGCCTTATGCCGCCGCCGGATCCTCCGGGTATCTCATAGGGCTGGACCTCGCCGTTCACGAGCTTCGCAGCGATATTGAGCTCGGCGTAGTATCCGAGATCAGCGCAGTCGGTGGCTTCGCAGGCGTTCAGCAGCGCCGTCGTCTGCGCCGTCCAGATCGTCCCCCGTTCATTGTTCACGACAAAACGGAGCTCAATGGTGAGCTGCTTCCGGTATTCCTTCACGAATTTCGGCGAGGCGTTCTTGGGAAGGCGGAGCGGCTTGTCGCTCTTGTCGAGCCATACCTGATCGTTGACAGTCGGCCTGTAGACGGCGGGGGTACTGTCGTAACCGCCCGTCATCCCGTTGGGGCGGGCCGGGTCGTTGACGGACAGATTGTCGTCACGTGGGTTGTAGTGGCCGCCGCAGTTGCCGTTCAGGCAGTCCCGCTCGATCTCGCCGGTGGGATCGCTGAGAGAAACGGGGTTGTTGCTGGAGTACACGTACCCGTGGAGCTGCTGCGAGCTGGAGAGGTCCATCAGCGGATCCACGGAGATGAAGCGACCCGTCAGAGGGTCGTATTCGCGGGCTCCGAGGTGGGTGAATCCGCTGTCCGCGTCCTTGGTTCCACCGACGAAGCCCTTGTCGCCGGTCCAAGCTGTCGACTGGGTGCCCCGTTCCTCACCGAAGATCCCCGTCTTGCGACGCTCGACGGTCTGCGTCGCATCGGCGCTGATCTGGGTGGTGCCTGTGCCGTGGTGGTCGGCCAGGGTGAAGGTGAGTTTGCCGCCCGTACGCATCGCGACGCCGCCGTAGTAGCGGGTCCCCGTAACCTTGCCGGACTTGTCGAGCTTGAGCTCGTTGCCGCCCGGGAGGTAGAGGGTGACGCCGGTCGAATCCTTTCGGAGCAGACGCTGGCCGGCAGTGTCATAGGCGAACGAGTTGCTGGACGTGCCCTGGTCGAGGGCCTTGAGGTGCCCCTCGGCGTCCCACTCCAGGTACTGGGTCTCGGCTGTTCCGATCCTCCGGGTCTTGGTGTTGCCGGATGCGTCGTAGGTGAAGGACTCGTCCCGTGCGTCGGTGCCCGATTGCGTGACCTTGGTGAGGTCGTGCTTGCCCGCCGCCGGCGCCGCGTACGTACGGACCGTGTCGGAGGCCGCCGCCGGATCCGTCTTGTGCTTGGTCTCCGTCTTCCGGTTGCCCACCGCGTCGTAGGTGTAGGTCGTCCAGTAGGCGTCCGGTCCGCCGACGACCGCGTCGGATGGCTTTGCCGCACAGGTTTCACCCTGATTGGTCCATGCCTCGACGATGCGGCGCAGGGCATCGAGACCGACGCACTGGGTGTCCGTGGTGCGGTCCGAGTCCTGGCCGTAGGCCGTGGCGATGGCCGTCAGGTTGCCCGCGGGGTCAGCGGTGTAGCGCGTGTCGTCGAGCCTGTTCGGTGCTGCCTCCCGATCGTTGTAGGACCGCGAAACCATGCCGGTGTGTTCGTCGTATTCGGTCGAGGTGAACACCCTCTGGCCAGTAGCTCCCAGTTCCTGGCGGATGCTGCGGCCGTAGTGGTCGTACGTCATCGCCGAGACGAGCCGGCTGTTGCCCGCACCCATGGTGTTGAGGAGGCCGGAGACCGGTCTGTAGGTGCTGCCGACCGTCTCTGCAGGCAGATCTCCCATGGCCGGCTGCTTGGTCGTAAGGAGCTGCCCGGCAATGTTGTAGGTGTTCGTCCACTTGTACGTGCCTGCCAGTGCCCCGGCGTCAGGTGCCGCCGGGATGTTCACCTGTGCTTGCAGTGGCTGGTAGAGGTTGTCGTAGACCGTGACTTCCGACTCGTAGGCCCGACCGTCGATGTAGCGGGTCGACTTGCTCAGGCGCCCCTTGGCCACGGTGTCGTAGAGGTTCGACGTAAGGACCGTTCCGCCTTGCTTGACCGCCGTGGGGCGTCCGAGCTCGTCGTAGTCGGTGTGCAGGGTGATTCCACGGGCGTCGGTCACGTCCGTGGCTTTGCCTGCCGTGTCATAGGCGGTCTTCGTGGTGCCCTTGTCCGGGTCGTTCACCTCTGACTGAGAGCCACGTACGTCGTAGGTGTACGTCCACTGGGCACCGCTCGGATCGGTGACCTGGGCCAGACGTCCGAGCCTGCTGTACGTGTACCGGGTGGACTGCGACGTCATGCGTCCCGGGTCGGTGTACTGCTTGAGTTCGACCGTCCGACCCAGGGCATCCACGACCGTGGTCGTGGAGGTACCGCCCTGCGGCGGGATGACCGTGGTGGTGTCACCGCCGTAGCTGGTGGTGGTCCGCTTCGTCTCCACCCCGAACTTCTTGGAGATAACCGCCGTGGGGCGGTCGGCACCGTCGTAGATCGTGTCGACAGACGCGGGATAGGCACTCTCCAGGCCGGTCGTGAGCTGCGCCTCGGGAAGGCCGTTGGCGTAGTAGGTGCCCGAGTTCCGCCAGGGCCGGCCCTTCGTGTCGTAGAACGTCTCGGTGATCAGACGACCCGAAAGGTCGGGCGACGCGGTCTGGGACTGGCGCTGGCGCAGCAGTCCGTCCTGGATGGAGTAGTCCACCGAGTACTGGTAATCGTGAGTCAGCGACTTTGAGACGACGACGTTCGGGCCGTCGTTGCGGATCACGTACTCGAACTGGCGGCTCGGCTTGTCCGGGTTTCCGGCTGCCGACCAGTTGGGCAACCAGACCTTCGAGGTACGCCCGAGGGCGTCATAGGAAGTCGTGGTCACCTTGCCGTTGGCATCGGTCACCTTCGTGGACTGCCCACGCAGGGGGTCCAGCTCCGACGACACCGCGTGGCCCTTCGGGTTCGTCACGACCATGGTGGTCGCGACTTCTCCGGTGGCGGGCGTCAGGGCGATGGTGGTGAGCCTGCCGTACGCGTCGGCGATGGCCAGCTGGCGCCCGTAGGCGTCGTAGCAGAGCTGGTCCTTGGTGGCGCCGCAGGTGCTGGGGACCGAGGAAACGGTGTCGTAGCCGTCGCCGTTCGCGTTGATCGTTTCGGTCTTGGTGAGCAGGCCGATGCCCGGCAGGGTGCCGAACGCCCCGTTGTCGAAGTAGGTCCGGCTGTCAGAGATGACGTCCGTCGGCCGATTGACCGCCGTGCCGCAAGGCGCGGCCACGGTCTCGACACGGCTCACCTTGTCCAGGATCCAGCTCGCCGTGTTACGGGCATAGCTACTCGTCGTGCAGGTCTCGTCGCCGCTCTTCGCGATGTCGCCGGACTGGGATTCCCAGTCGACCATGCCGTAGTCGTCATAGTGCCGGGTGACTTCGGTCGTACGGGTCCCACCGGTCACAGCGGTACGGGTGGAGGCCTTCTCGACTCCCGTCCTGTACGACACGAGGTCGGGCAGACCGGGCCTGACCCGCCTGGCCACGATGTCCGAGCGCCAAGGGGTACTGGAAGTCGCGGTGAGGGGTTTTCCGGTGTCGTCACCGTCGTAGGTGGCCGACTCCCGGGGCCGCCCGGCGAACTCGGGGCGGTCGGTGACCGCCGCTCCGGTGCCGTCCTTGACCTCCTTGCCGTCGAGACCGCGGAAGTAGCGCATCTCGGTCAGGGACTTCGGATCGTCGACGGCACCGACGCGGACCTGTACGCGCTCGTATCCGCGGGCGACGGAATGGACGCGATCCTCAGACTTGGTGAACTCGTCCGTGCTCTTGTCCCAGGCTGCTCCGCCGAGGTAGCTGTACGAGGTCACCTTGTCGGGTGAATCGGCCAGGTTGTCGCCTTCCACGACCTGGCTCACGACGTAGGTGTTGAACCAGTCCAGCTTCGCCGTCTCGCCTTCGAAGGCCCATTTGACCGGATAGCAACGGGTGGCGTTCGTAGCGTCCGCCGCGGGCAGCGTGGCGGTGGTGCAGTCAGGCTGCGAGTAGGTGACGCCGATCGTGCCGCCGGACTCCGTGGTCACCTGGTAAAGGCGCAGGCGGATGAAGGGGGCGAGCCCATCGCCCGTCTTGTCGACACGGTTGGCCTTCTGCTCACCCGCGAAGCTGACGGGAGGCAGGGTCACGTCGGGGGCGTCGCCGGCCTTGGCCGTGCGGGTGATGGACTTCAGCCACAGGGGTGTGGAAATGCCGTCACCCGAGGGCGGGAAGCTCTGCTCCAGAGCCCAGGAGTCAACGTCCTTGTACGTACCGCCGGTCAGAACCTTGGTGTTGATGCCCGTGAGCCGCATGCGCGACCAGAAAGTGGGCGAGAACTGGTTCTTGCACTCTGCGGAGCCGTCCTTGCAGAACTGGTCGTAGGGTGCATCGGGCCAGTTCTTGGCATTGGCCTCGTCGAAAGTCCCGCAGGTGGTGAGGCACCGCTCCGACACGTCGAAGGTGACCTGCCCCATGGCCTTGGCGCCGTAGACCGACCCCGCGCGCAGGCCGTAGTCGATGTGATCGAGCCAGCCGCTGCGCGTGTAGGGGGTGACGGTGCCCTTGCCGGTCGTCTGGGAGACGTTCCGCCCGTAGTTGTTGCTCTCCGCCTTCCAGTAGTAGGCCATGGCGCTGCCACCCGGGGCCACCACGTAGTCGAGCTGCCACCGCCAGGCCTGCTGGCACCAGGCGCTCGCGAAGGAGGCGTTGTAGCAGGGCTCGCCCGCCTGATTGCCGTAGACGGGAACCGTCCAAGCGGAGTTCGTCGTGGGCGTGGACCCGTCCTTCCAGCCCGGAAGACGGTTCAGACCGAAGAAGTACTGCATGCCGTCGGTCGTGGTGATCTTCCAGTGCTCACCGTCGTTGTCACCGTTGGTGGCACCGGTGAGCTTCTCGACCTTCTCCCCGGAATCGGACGCGGGGTGCCAACCCTTCCCCTGTTCGAAGACGAGCTCCGTGGACTTGCCGTTGAGCGAGAGCGTGGCGTTGTCGTTGAACCAGCACTGGTCACCGATCTTGGCGGTGCTCGTACTGCCGGTCTTGTCGTCGACACACGGCTTGTACTTGCGTTCGATGAAGCCTGGATCCCAGGACCAGCCGTCGCCGATCCATGACGCCTGGGTGTTCGATGCGGCAGTGCGGCCGTCGACCGACTGGGAGTTGTAGTCCAGGGAGATCTTCGGCACAAGGCCGCCCGGTACGGCAGGTGTCGCGACGTTGTACGACCAGGAGAACGCCCCGGTGGATCCACCGGCGTTCCAGGAGCCCGAGGGCCCCATCGGCGTCGCCTTGTAGTCGCCACTCGAACCGGAAGCGCCGGCCGTCGCCGCCAGGACCATGCCCGTGGATCCGGCGGCAGCCGCCGGTGCGGCCCACAGTCCGGCGGGCTTGGCCGCCTGCGGCGCTGAACCCGGCACGGTGACCTGGGCCGTGAGCTTGCCCGAGCGGGTGTCGTTCCGTGTCTCCAGGAGCTTCTGACTACGGCACTCAGGACGGTCCGGCGTGGTCAGCGCGCAGGCCGGGAGTTCCACCAGGTGCAGGCGGGAGGCGTAGTCGCCGCCGTAGGCGTCACGGAAGCCGTTGTAGTCCACCTCGACCCTGGCCGACGCGGGCTGCTGGGCCCCGTCCGAGCGTCCTACCGACAGCAGCAGGCCGTCGATACCCGCCTTACGGGCGCCGTCCCGGGCACTGACGGCGACCTTCACCTTGGCCGGTGCCGCGACGCCGCCGCCCGGTGCGGCGTGCACCGCGACCGGGAACTTCCCGTCCGGCAGGGAGCCGGACCCGGCAGTAGAAGCCTGCCCGCCGGAGGCAATGGCCTTGGTGGCCGTGCCCGACGCCAGGTCCACCTCGGCCGAACTCGCTGCGGGCCAGGCCACCTTCGGAGCCCGCCACGGTCTCTCCACCGCGGCATCGGGCTTCTTCGTTCCGCCGGTCCGGACCGGCGCCACCGGTACGGCCTTCGGCTGCTTGAGCTCGGGAAGTAACGGTCCACCTTTGCTATCCGCTACGGCCACCACACTCGGTAGCAGGCCGGAGAGGACCACTGCGGCCAATGCCGCGGAAAGCCCTCTCATTCGAGATCGTCTCACACCCCACCCCACATTTCCAGGAAATTACCGGCGCAGACTAACAGCCCCAATTCGCGAGTCCGACACGCCGACACTGGCTTGAATTCGAGGTTGCGGAACGCCAATTGATACAAAACATATCTCCCGGATCAAAACGCCACATTAAACCCCAGAAGCATCGAATCTTGCAGGTCACAGGGTGCCTCTGCCGCGGCCGGTCGAGTACAGTCGCCGCGAATATCGAATGATTGGAGTTCGGGTGAAAACCGAAAGACCCCCCTCCGGAAAGCTTGGCCGGCAAGGGATGTCGAGAGCCATTTCCATGACTCTCATTGGCGCAATAGCAGCTAGCGGTTTGGCCGTATTACAGCCTGCCACCGCGGCTGTCGCCGCCACCGACCCGGTGGCCGACGGCTCCATGAGCGCGGAGGACTTCGCTCTCGCCAAGGCCAAAGAAACTGGTCAGCCCTACGAGCTGACGTCGGCCCGGACGGGTTCCTCGGACACCTGGGCGCTGCCCAGCGGCAAGTGGTCGGTCAAGCGCTACGGAACGACGGTGCGGGTGCGGCAGGGCGGGGTCTGGGTCGCGTCCGACCCGACACTGCGGTTCGGCTCGGACGGAAAGGTCACGCCGAACGCGTCGGCCGTCTCGATCGCCTTCTCGGGCGGCGGTATGGGCCCCCTGCTGACCGGCGTACGGGACGGACGGACGCTGTCGCTGACCTGGCCCAAGCCACTGCCGAAGCCGACGCTGGCCGAGAACGTGGCCACGTACCCGAACGTCCTGCCGGACGTGGACCTACAGCTCAAGGCCGAGGTCGAGGGCTTCTCACAGCTGCTGGTGGTCAAGACGCCCGAGGCGGCGAAGCATCCGGATCTGGCGCTGTTGAAGTTCAAGCTCGACACGGTTGGTCTCAACGTCACCAGTGACCCGACAACCGGACTGCTGACCGCGGTCAACCCTGCCGGGCAGAACGTCTTCACCGCCTCGGCCCCCATGATGTGGGACTCCACGACCACCGGAGCCGCCCCCGCTCCCCAGGCCCGCTCGGCGGCATCTGCGCGCTCCCTGGCCGCCGATCCCGGACCCGGCGGCGGAGCGCCCTCGGACGCGTTCGTGACGCCGTCAGGGGCCAAGGACGCCCAGATGCCCACGACCGTCGCCGGCGACGCCCTGGAGATCCGGCCCGACCAGGCCCTGCTGTCCAGCGCTCAGACGAAGTACCCGGTCTACATCGACCCCTCGGTCGCGTGGGGCGAACGCCAGAACTGGGCCTGGGCCTACCGGAGCTGGCCGAACAACTCGTACTGGAACACCAAGCAGGACGTCCGGGTCGGCTACGAGAGCGACACGAACGGGCTCTCGCGCTCCTTCTTCCAGCTGGACACCTCGAACATCAAGGGGGCTCTGGTCTCGAAGTCGACCTTCCGCGTGAAGGAGACCTGGTCCTGGTCCTGCACGGCGACTCCGGTGGAACTGTGGACCACCGGCCCCATCTCGTCCAAGACCACGTGGAACAACCAGCCGGCCAAGGGGGCGCGACTCACGACCGTCACCGCCGCCAAGGGCTACGAGGGCTGCGCACAGGGCAACCTTGAGTTCGATGCCACGGAGGCGGCCAAGGAATCCGCCTCCAAGGGCTGGGCGAGCGTGACACTGGGTCTCTACGCCTCGAACGAGGGCGACGTGTACCAGTGGAAGCGCTTCGACCCGAAGACGATCACGCTGGAGACGGAGTACAACTACCCGCCGCATACTCCGCGGAACCTGGGAACCAACCCCTCCGCTACCTGCGGTTGGGGCCCTGTGGGTGACCTCATCGGCGATGCCCACGTGAGCCTGTTCGCGACCATCGAGGATCCAGACAGCGGGAATCTCGAAGCCGAGTTCCAGCTCTCCAAGCTGTCGCTGATCGGACCTCCCGGCGAACGAGGCTTCAAGGTGGTGGCGACACAGTCAGTCCCGACCAACAACGGCAAAGTCGCCACCTGGAGCGTTCCGGATTCGACCCTGCCAAACGGCATTTACAAGTGGGCAGTCCGTGCCAAAGACCAGGACAGGACGTACTCCGACTGGACAGCCTGTACGTTCAGGATGGACCGCTCACGACCCAGCAAGCCTCCTGTGATCAGCTCCCCCCAGTTCCCGGATGGCAGAAACGGATGGCCTGCCACCACTGGCAAGGCCCGAACCGCAGGGGCGTTCACTTTCTCCGCCAATGGTGTCACCGACGCGAAGGAAGTCCTCTACTACACGGACTCCGAACCAGCACCGCAGGCCGTCGCTCCCGGAACCAGCGTGAACATCACACCACCGGGGGCCGGCCCACACTTCGTATACGCGATGACCGTTGACAAGGCTGGCAACCGTTCCGACACAGCCATCTACCTCTACTATGCCAACCGCTCCCAGTCCCAGGACGGGCCGAACGACCTGAACGGCGACGGTATCCGGGACATCTGGACGGTCGACTCCCAAGGCAGCCTGCTCACGTACGCCGGCCAGGGAAACGGCAAGTTCTCAGCCGCCGCCAAGGGCGGCGTCTCCCTCAGCGGGGCCCAGATCGGGACCCAGGGCGACTGGGACGGCGACGGCTACAACGACCTCGTCGCGCTGCGGCAGCCGTCCGACATGGCTCAGAGGAAACTCTGGACCTACCCAAACAACGGTCTCGGCTCGGTCGTCAACAACCCTGTCGAACTGACCGTAGCCTGCCCAGTAAAGGACCCCGCCATCGGTTGTGACTACGGAAGCGACTGGAACGGCGACGACCACTGGCACAACGCCGATCAGATCATCACGCCCGGCGACCTCAACGGTGACGGGGCACCCGACCTTCTGGTCAAGCAGGACAAGCAGCTCTGGGCCTACTACGGCAGCATCTTCAACACTCTCGACAGCAACGGCGAGCCGGTCCTCGTGGGCAACGGCGACTGGGACAAGTTCACCGTTGTCGCACCCGGAGATCTGAACGGTGACGGCGTACCCGACCTGTGGCTCCGAGACGACGCCTCCGGCGATGTCTTCCGCACTCTGGGCAGCAAGGGCCCCAATGGTCTGCTCGACCCCACCACCTGGGGAGGCGCCGCCAGCCGTGTGAAGATCGCCACGGGCATCGGCAAGAGCGCCTACCCGAAACTGGGTTCGGCAGGTGACGTCACCTCGGACAAGCTGGCCGACCTGTGGGCTGTCGACGCCAACCAGCAGCTGGCAACCTTCAACGGCACCGGAACCAGCCAGCCCCTCAATGTCACGGGCATCAATCAGACGCCGTCCTTCCTCGGCAACCTCGTCGCGCCCAAGGCGCAGTGGAACTTGACCGGCCCCTCCAGCAGCACCAGTACGCCCAGTAGTGTCGGAGACTTCCCTGCGGAAGCAGCCGGGATCACATGGCCCACCGCCTCCATCGCCGGACGGAACACCCCGTACGCCGCCTTCAACGGGCCCGCATCGTCCATCAACACAGCGGAACCGGTCGTGGATACCAGGCAGAGCTTCACCATCAGCGCCTGGGTGAAGCCGGGGGCCAGCGGTGCCGTCATCAGCCAGGACAACAACCGCAACAGCGCCTTCGCGATCTTCGCCGATCCCAACTCGAAGAACTGGGCCTTCGGGCTCACCTACGCCGACGTCGACGGCTCCGCGTACGACTGGTCCACCAAGACCGTCAACGACGCGGCCAGGTACACCCCTGACGCCTGGCAGCAGCTCACCGCCGTCTACAACGCCGAGACCGGGCTGATGAGCCTCTACGTGAACGGCGCGCTCGCCTCCGTCGGCCACCACAACGCGGCTACCAGCCCCGCTCCAAGCGGCCCCCTCGTCCTGGGCCGGTACAAGGAGAACGGAAGGGCCGACTACTACCACGAGGGCCTCAAGGGCGGCGTCAGCAACCTGGCCGTCTACCCCTACGCTGCCCCACCCACAGCGCCCGGAGCCACCGGCCCCATCTCCCTGGCCGCCAAACCGAGCCATTGCATGGACAACGACAACGGCCGGCCCGTCGACGGGAACAGGATCCAGGCCTGGGACTGCAACACGATCGGCGGCGGCAACGCCCAGAAGTTCGACATCCGAGCCGACGGGACCATCCGCCACCAGGACAAGTGCCTGGACGCCACCGGCGCCGGTACCGCCAACGGCACACCGATCCAGATCGTGGGCTGCCACAACCACCCCGCCCAGCAGTTCCTGCCCCGGGCGGACGGCAGCCTGTACAACCCGGTCTCCGGACGGTGCGTGGACGCGAGCAACATGCAGAGCGGCACCCAGCTCTACTTGTGGGACTGCAACGCCACCAACCCGCAGCGCTGGACCATTCCGGCACTGAGCACAGCTCCGCTGCCCGTACCTCTGTGGTGACCTGGGTGAGCGTCTGACGACGAGCGGGCGTGTCCGGGAGCCTCAGGCACCTGGACACGCCCGCTTGGTCCGTTCGCCCCTGGTCCTCGCTGTCAGCAGGCCGGAACCTCCCCGCCCCGCTGAAGCGCCCGCAGGGAGTCCACCGCGCCCGACAGCGAGGTGACGGGGATCAGCCGCAGCCCCTGGGGGAGTTCGGCCTTGGCGTCGGAGCATTCCGCCTTCGGGACGAGGAAGACCGTCGCCCCGTCGCGGCGGGCCGCCTGGGTCTTCAGGCCCACTCCCCCGACGGCGCCGACCGTCCCGTCGGCGGTGATGGTTCCCGTACCGGCGATGGTGCGCCCGCCGGTGAGGTCGCCGCCGCTGCCGTCGCCGTCGAGCTTGTCGACGATGCCGAGGGAGAAGAGCAGTCCGGCGCTGGGGCCGCCGACGTCGGCGAGGTTGAGGTCGGCCTTGACCGCCTTCGGGTCCTTGTGGAGATATCCGAGGGCGGCCTGGGCGGCGGCCGACTGGGACTGCGTCATCTCCTCCAGGTTGTGCTGCTCGATCTCCTTGTCGCTTCCGCCCGACGGGTAGACGGCCCCCTTCGGCATGACCGCCCGGGCGCTGTCGAACCAGTTGCCGAGCAGCTCGGGCAGGGTGACGGTGCTGGAGGGGCCGGTCGCCTGGATGGTGGTCATCCGCAGCTGGCCCTTGGTGTCCCGGGTGGGCGCGCCGGTGACGGTGATGACGGGCTTGCCGTCACGGGCGCCGAGCACGTCGGCCGTGAGGCCCGGCTGGGCGATCACGAAGGGCAGTGGCGCGAGGGCGGCCACCGCGAACAGCGCGGCTACGGGCACGGCGCAGATGGCCAGGGCGGCGGGACGCGGCAGACGTGTGAGGCGAGAGAGCACCCGGCCAATCTATCGGGCCGCACAGCGGTGCCCGCGTGCCCGTGCCGGTGGCGGCCATGTCCCGGGGCGCGGGTGTCCGAGGAGCCGTACCCCGGGGAGCCGTGCCCCAGGGCGCGGGGTGTCCGGGGCGCGGGTGTTTCGGGGGCGCGGCCGTCCGGGTTGCCGACGTCCGCGGCGCGGCCGTCCGGGGCGTACGGCCGTCGAGGCTCTGCCGTCCGGGCGCGGGGCCGCCGGGCGCGGGGCCGCCGGGGGCGGTCGGGGCGGTCGGGACGCCCGGGGTCGCCGGATCCGCCGCCCGCCCGTCCCCTCACGGCCGAGTGACCCGCACCTGGTAGCTGCCGTCGCGCAGCTCGCCCACCACCGAGACGCTGACCCCCGCCTTCTCGTCGGTGAAGGTCTCGCCCGGCCGGTACGGCGCGTCCGACAGCTCCGCGTGCACGTTGGGCCGCCGCGTACAGCCGCCGCTCCCGCTCGCGCTGTCCGCGACCGTCACCGGGCCGCGCCCGGTGTCCACCTCGGAGTCCACCTTGTAGATGAGCACGCCGGGCTTGCAGACGGCCTCGTCGTTCCCGGCCCGGGTGCGGACCTCCACGGCGTACCCGGCGCTCTCCGACAGCGGGACGAAGGCCAGCTTGGTCCCGCCCTCGACGGCCAGCGGCGTCAGGACGTGGTCACTGACCCCCGACTTCGAGGCGCAGCTGATCTGCGAGCCGTCGAGCCAGCCCAGCTTCCACTTGTGCCAGCCGAGGAGGTCGTTGTTGGCTCCCCAGTCCTCGCTCATGATGTCCCAGTGGCCGACCGTGCCGCCCCCGTCCGGGGTGTAGAGGTCGGGCAGCCCGAAGACGTGCCCGTTCTCGTGCGGGAGCACCCGGTAGCCGGTCTCCCGGTAGGTGCCGGAGCCGTCGTCCTGCCGGCTGTAGACGAAGGACGTGTTCGCGAGCGGCACCCCGTCGGCCATCGGGGCCTCTCCGTTGCCGGAGAAGGTGACCGACAGGACGGTGTCCAGGGCGGACGGTCCGGCGTTCGGGGTGACCAGGATGTTGATCAGGTCGTACCGGCTGAAGTCCACCTCGGAGTCGGCGGCCCGCGCGATGTGCTCGACGAGCTGGCGGTACCCGGGCTCGTAGGCGGAGCCCCGCTCTATCCCGTACGCCGCGAAGGGCATCGGCATCCGCAGCCAGTTCCGTATCGGGGCCTCGGCCCGGTAGGTGAGCCGCCCGTAGGAGCTGGTGCGGAACCAGTCGGAGGTCTGGGGGAAGAACTCCGCCAGCCGGTCCAGTGCCGAGCCCTCGCCCTTGGCGTCCGGGAAGTCGATCATCAGGTTCAGTGCGCGGACCTCGCCGGTCGACCGCGAGTACCCGGGGGGCGTCGGCAGGCCCTCCGACATCTGGACGCCCATGGTCCCGGCGATCCGGCAGGGCGCCAGGACGGACTCCGCGCTGGCCGCGACCGGGCCGGAGGCCGAGTGTCCGCGGCCGGATATGCCGGTGCTGGCGGTGGCGGTGAGGCCCAGGGCCAGTGCCGTCAGGCCGATGTAGGCGCCGGTGCGGCAGGGTCTGCGTATCCGGTGGCGGGTCTGCGGCATGGAGATCGCCTTCGGGTCCGCGGCAGCCGGCCGGGTCCGGACTGCGCTCTGTGCGCTCACCCTCCGTCGGCCGCGGCGCACCCGCCCGTCGGAAGCGCCCAAACGAGACGAAACAGCCCAAATTTATATGTGGTCGGGGTCACACTCAAGAGTGAAATAACCGGGGACGCAATCCCCGTTTGCATGGGAGTCCCGCTAAGCGGGGACCGGCTCCCCGTTTGGCGGCGCCGATTGGCCCGTACGAGTCCCAGCCCCAGGGAGGCCCCGGATGAAAAGCCCCAGCCGTACGCCGGCGACCGCCCCCGAGGCGTCCGTGGACCTCGACGCCCCCGCCGCCCGCTCCGCCGCGGCCCCCGGCCGGGTCCCCAAGCCGCGCGCCGACGCGGTGCGCAACCGGGAGCGGATCCTGGCGGCGGCCCGCGAGATGCTGGTGGAAACCGGAGCAGAGGCCCCGCTCGACGAGATCGCCCGCCGGGCGGGCGTCGGCAACGCCACCCTCTACCGGCACTTCCCCGACCGGGCCGCCCTCGTCCACCACGTGGTGCTCTACGTGATGGACCGGGTCACGGCCCAGGCCGAGGACTCCCTGGCCGAGGAGCCCGACGCCTTCGCCGCGCTCTGCCGCTTCACGCACGCCGCGGCCGACGAGCGGATCGGCGCCCTGTGCCCCATGCTCTCCGCCGACTTCGACCACGAGCACCCCGAACTCCTGGCCGCCCGCGACGCGTTGGGGGTGGCCGTGGAGAGCCTGGTCGCCGCCGGCCGGCGCGAGGGGCTGCTGCGCACCGACATCGGCGTGGGTGACCTGATGGTGGCCCTGTCCCAGCTCAGCCGCCCCCTGCCGGGGACGGACTGCATGGGCGCGGACCGCTTCGCCCACCGCCACCTCCAGCTCTTCCTCGACGGGCTGCGGGCCCCGGCTCGATCCCAACTGCCCGGAGCCGCAACCACGTTGCAAGACCTGCGGCGTAAAACCATGTGACGCGACCACCCGGCGTCCCCTAGCTTCGATATCGCATTTCGGTCTTTTCGTTTCTCAGTAGTTCTTTTCAGTCATTCCGCACAGTGAAGTGGGTACCCCCATGTCCAAAACAGCCGCGGCCCCCGCGCCGGCCGGCGCCGATCCCAGTCGCTGGAAGGCCCTGGTCTTCATCGCGCTGGCGCAGCTGATGGTCGTCCTCGACGCGACCATCGTGAACATCGCACTCCCCTCCGCCCAGACCGACCTCGGCATCTCGGACGGCAACCGCCAGTGGGTCATCACCGCGTACGCGCTGGCCTTCGGCGGACTGCTGCTCTTCGGCGGCCGCATCGCCGACAAGTGGGGCCGCAAGAACGCCTTCATCACCGGCCTCGCCGGCTTCGCCCTGGCCTCCGCGCTGGGCGGCGCGGCGACCGGTGAGGCGATGATGCTGGGCGCCCGCGCCCTGCAGGGCGCCTTCGGCGCGCTGCTCGCCCCGGCCGCGCTCTCCCTGCTGGCCGTCAGCTTCACCGACGCCAAGGAGCGCGCCAAGGCCTTCGGCATCTACGGGGCGATCGCGGGCGGCGGCGGCGCCGTCGGCCTGATCCTCGGCGGCTTCCTCACCGAGTACCTCAACTGGCGCTGGACCTTCTTCGTCAACATCCCCTTCGCGATCGTCGCGGCCGCCGGTGCCTGGATGGTCATCCGCGAGCCGGCCGGCTCCCGCAACAGCGCCCGCCTCGACGTCCCGGGCGTGATCCTCTCCACCCTGGGACTGGTCTCGCTCGTGTACGGGTTCACCCGCGCCGAGTCCGCGGGCTGGTCGGACGGGATCACCGTGTCCCTGTTCATCGCCTCCGCCGCGCTGCTGCTGGCCTTCGTGGCCGTCGAGTCCAAGGTGAAGTCCCCGCTGCTGCCGCTGCGCGTGCTGCTGGAGCGCAACCGCGGCGGCGTCTACCTGTCGCTGGGTCTCGCCGTCATCGCGATGTTCGGCCTGTTCCTCTTCCTGACCTACTACCTCCAGGTCGTGAAGGGCTTCTCGCCCGTCAAGACCGGCTTCGCCTTCCTGCCGATGATCGCGGGCATGATCACGGGCTCCACCCAGATCGGCGCCCGCCTGATGACCCGCGTCGCGCCGCGGCTGCTGATGGGGCCGGGCTTCCTGCTCGCCGCCACCGGCATGCTGCTGCTGACCCAGCTGGAGGTCGGCTCCTCGTACCCGGCGCTGATCCTGCCGGCGCAGCTGCTGCTGGGTCTGGGCATGGGCACCGCCTTCATGCCGGCCATGTCCCTGGCCACGTACGGGGTGAACCCGGCCGACGCCGGTGTCGCCTCGGCCATGGTCAACACCTCCCAGCAGGTCGGCGGCGCGATCGGCACCGCTCTGCTGAACACCATCGCCGCCTCGGCGACCACCGCGTACCTGACCGACCACGCGGCGCAGGCCGCGGCGGGCGGCGCGGCCGGGAAGCTGGTCCAGGCCCAGGCGATGGTGGAGGGCTACTCCGCCGCCATCTGGTGGGCCGTCGGCATCCTGGCGATCAGTGCGACCATCGCGTTCACACTGATCAACACGGGCCGCCCCGGCTCCGGCGGTCCGGTGGCCGGCGGCGCGGGCGCCGACTCCGAGGACGCCGGGCTCAAGGTCCCGGTGATCGCCCACTGACGGGGGCGCAGCCGGTACGGGAATGACTGAACACCCCGCTTCGTTCAAATTTGAACGAAGCGGGGTTAGTCTTTGTGGAGCGGTACCGCACCGCCCGCCGCGGCCCCGCACCGATGACCGAGGAGCGCCCCGATGACCACCGCCACCCCCCGCATGCCGGCGCTGTACCTCAGTCACGGGGCCCCGCCGCTCGCCGACGACCCGCTCTGGCCGTCCGAGCTCGCCGCCTGGTCCGCGGACCTGCCCCGGCCGCGCGCGATCCTGATGGTCTCCGCCCACTGGGAGGAGGCCCCGCTCGCCCTCGGCGCCGTCGAACCGGTGCCGCTCGTCTACGACTTCTGGGGCTTCCCCGAGCACTACTACCGCGTCCGCTACGGGGCTCCCGGCGCCCCGGAGCTGGCCGCCTCGGTCCGCAAGCTGCTGCGGACCCCCGGCACCCCCGTCCAGGACATCCCGGACCGCGGCCTGGACCACGGCGCGTACGTCCCGCTGGTGGAGATGTACCCGGACGCCGACATACCGGTGCTCCAGATATCCCTGCCCACCCTGGACCCGGCCCGGCTCATGGACATCGGCCGCAAGCTCGCCCCGCTGCGCGACGAGGGCGTACTGATCGTCGGCAGCGGCTTCTTCACCCACAACCTGGCCGCCCTGCGGCACACCGGCCCCGGCGTGCCCGGCTGGTCGGCGGAGTTCGACGCGTGGGGCCGCGAGTCCCTGGCCGCCGGCGACGTCGACGCCCTGCTCGACTTCGAGGCCAAGTCCCCGGCGGGCCGCCTCGCCCACCCCCGCACGGAACACTTCGCCCCGCTCTTCGTCACCCTCGGCGCCGCCGAGGACGACCTCCACGCCCAGCGGACCCCGGTGGACGGCTTCTGGATGGGCCTCTCGAAGCGCTCCCTCCAGTTCGGCTAGGCCCCCCGGCGGGGCCCGGTGATCTCCTCGCCGATGGTGAACCCCTTGGCGGGGCCCTCCGGCACGGTGGCGCCGGACCCGTAGGCGCTCCTGACCTCGTCGGCGTAGATGGCCGCCTCGGGATCGGGTGCGCTGAGCACGGTGACGGTGCCGCCGTCGTCGTAGTCGTCGATCAGGACGTAGACGGGGATCCCCGCGCGCGCGTAGGCGCGGCGCTTGCGGGTGCGGTCGCGGGTGATGCCGTCCCCGCCGGGGGAGACGACCTCGACGATCAGACGGACGGCCGAGGCCTCGATCCCGAGGCCGTCCTCGGTGACGTGCTCCTCGGCGTCCTCCAGGGTGATGAACACGTCGGGGATCCACACCTTGCGCTCGTGGATGACGTTCATGTCCTGGCGGGCGACGAACCCGCTCCGCGCGAGCAGGACGACCAGCGCGTCCCGCAGCCGGTTCGCGACCTGTCCGTGTGTGTAGCGGCCCGTGGGTGACACCTCGATGAACCCCTCGATGATCTCGGCGCGGTAGCCCTCGGGGAGTTCCATGGCCTTCCATGCCTGCCACAGGACGTCGTCCAGGTCCGACGGGGCAGTCGTGACCCTCGGCATTGCGGCCTCCAGCGTCTCGTGGGCGAGGGCGGTCATGGTTCAGCACCTCCTTCAGTGTGGGCGTCGCCGACCGGGCGGCACAAGCGACCCTCCGACGCCAGGGAGGGGTGTCCCGTGCCGGTGGGATATGCCGAAAGCTCACCCGGACGGGTGGGGGCGGGGGCCGGGCAGGAGTGAAACATCCCACTTGTGACGTATTCGGGCATTCGATCGCCAGTCCAGGCAACCGGGGGCCGGTGCGGCCCGTCTTCAGGGGTGGAAGTGCGGCCGGGAGCGGTGCCGCTCCTGGGTGAAATGCGCCCCGCGGATGTGACGGCGGTCTCACGGGAGCGGTGGCCGGGTCGGCCGGCGAGGGTGTGCGCGATGACCTTCGTCCCCGCTCTGACCTGCGCCTCCACGGGCTCTCGCGACGGTCCTGTCAGATCCGCGTAAAGGATGGCGGGGCAGGATACTGCAAGATCTCGGAAAACAGGGACCGGCTGGGGAATTCTGTCCCGATTCCAGTCGTTGTTTCCTTCGGAAGCGGGCACTCGGGAGAGTGTCCGAGGACGCACCGCGACCGACTCACCGCATCGCAAGGGAGCACGCATGGCAACCCGCGCCGTCGCCCGTCGTCAGTCCGCGAGCAGCGCCCGCGCTGTGGGCGGGGAGATCGCCGATCGCGACCTGGTCGGCATGTACCTCGACGAGATCGCGCGCACCCCGCTGCTCGACGCCGCCAGGGAAGTGGAGCTCTCGCAGATCATCGAGGCGGGCGTCTACGCCCGGCAGATCCTCGACGAGGCGACCGAGCGCGAGGGGGACGCCCCCGCGCGCGAGGAGCTGGAGGCCCTGGCCGCCGAGGGCGAGCGCGCCAAGGAAGTCTTCATCCGTTCCAACCTCCGCCTGGTCGTGGCCGTCGCCCGCCGCTATCCGCGCAGCGGGCTGCCCCTCCTCGACCTCATCCAGGAGGGCAACGCCGGCCTGGTCCGCGCCGTCGAGAAGTTCGACTACGCCAAGGGCTTCAAGTTCTCGACGTACGCCACGTGGTGGATCCGCCAGGCCATCACCCGCTCCATCGCCGACCAGTCCCGCACCATCCGCCTCCCCGTCCACCTGGTCGAGGAACTCGGCCGGATCCGCCGGGTGCAGCGCGAGTTCAACCGCGAGAACGGCCGCGACCCGGAGCACGCGGAGATCGCCGCCGAACTCGACTCCACCGAGAAGCGCGTCGGCGACGTCCTGGACTGGGCGCGCGACCCGGTCAGCCTCAACATGTCGGTGGACGACGAGGGTGACACCCAGTTCGGCGACCTGTTGGAGGACACCTCGGCGATCTCGCCCGAGCAGTCCGTGCTCTCGCTGCTGCGCAGCGAGGAGCTGGAGGACCTCCTCGGCAAGCTGGACCAGCGCACGGCGTCCATCATCAAGATGCGGTACGGCATCGAGGACGGCCGCGAACGGACCCTGACGGAGGTCGGCAAGCAGCACGGCCTCACCCGCGAGAGGATCCGGCAGATCGAGAAGCACGCGCTGCTCGAACTCAAGCGCATGGCCCGCGACACCGGCTTCGACGCCGTGGCCTGACCGGCCCGCGTCCCGCCCCCCGGACGAGCCCCGGCACCTACCCCCCCCAGGTGCCGGGGCTCCCTCATGCCCGCCCCGGCCCCGCCCGCTCCCCGTCCGGGGCCGGGCCGCACGCACCCGCCCCCGCCGCCAGCCGGCCGGCCAGCGCCCGCGCGCTGCGCGCCAGGAACTCCGGCCCGCGCACCGTGAACGGCATCCCCGTCAGCGCCAGCCGCGCCGCCACCCACTCCGGGGCGTCCCCGCTCTCGAAGCACACGAGGGAGCCCTCACCCTCCGCCACGGCCGTCTCGCGCAGCCACCCCGGCAGCTCCCGCGGCGGCACGGCGAAGGACACCTCGACCGGATACGTCTCCCCGCCCTGCAGCCCGCGCCGCACGAAAGCGGCCGCGTCCATGGGCAGCTCCCGCGGGACGAACCGGGCCCCCGTCGCGAACGGTTCGCTCACCCGGTCCACGCGGAAGGTCCGCCAGTCCTCCCGCTCCAGGTCGTAGGCCACCAGGTACCAGCGGCTGCCGGTGCTCACCAGCCGGTAAGGCTCCACCAGCCGCCGCGAGCCGGCCCCGTCCCGCGCCCGGTAGGCGAACCGCAGCCGCTCCGGGCCGGCCACCGCCCCCGCCATCGTGGTCAGCGTGCGCGGGTCCACGCTCGGGCCGTCACCCCGCGTCAGGGCGACCGTCGCCGACTGCAGGGCGCCCACCCGGTGCCGCAGCCGGGCCGGAAGGACCTGTTCCAGCTTCGCCAGGGCCCGTACGGAGGCCTCCTCCACCCCCTCGATCGCGTGTCCGGCGCCCGCCCGCAGCCCCACCGCGATCGCCACCGCCTCCTCGTCGTCGAGCAGCAGCGGCGGCATCGCGGCGCCCGCCACCAGCCGGTACCCGCCCTCCGCGCCCCGCGAGGCCTCCACCGGGTACCCGAGGTCGCGCAGCCGCTCGATGTCCCGCCGGATCGTCCGCGGGCTCACCTCCAGCCGGACCGCCAGCTCGCTGCCCGGCCATTCGCGCGGGGTCTGGAGCAGGGACAGCAGGGTGAGCAGCCGGGCAGGGGTGTCGTTCATGGATCCAGATTGCCAGCGAATGCGGACACCATCTGACCTACATCCCGTCTAGGTTTCTCTCCATGAGCACCGAGACGTCCAAGACATCGCCCGAAAGAACGAACGGGCCCGTACGAGAAGAGCGGAACGCCGCCCCGGCAGAAGCATCAGGCTCCCCCGTCGACCCGCGCCGCTGGCTGGCGCTCGCCATCGTGATGACCGCGGCCTTCATGGACCTGGTCGACGTCACGATCGTCAACATCGCGATACCGAGCATGCGCCAGGACTTCGGCGCCTCCACCAGCGCGATCCAGTGGATCACCGCCGGGTACGCCCTCGCCTTCGCGGCGGGCCTGATCACGGGCGGCCGTCTCGGCGACATCTACGGTCGCAAGCGCCTCTTCCTCCTCGGCGTCGCCGGCTTCACGGCCGCCTCGCTGCTCTGCGGCATCGCCGCCGACCCCTCCATGCTCGTCGCCTCCCGCATCCTCCAGGGCGCCATGGCGGCCATGATGGTCCCGCAGGTCCTGGCGATCATCCACGTCACCTTCCCGCCGCACGAGCGGGGCAAGGCCTTCGGCATGTTCGGCGCGATCATCGGCCTCGGTGCCGTCTCGGGCCCGATGCTCGGCGCGCTGCTCACCGAGTGGAACATCCTCGGCCTCGAATGGCGCCCGATCTTCCTGATCAACCTGCCCGTCGGCATCGCCGCCATCCTCATGGGCCGCAGGTTCATCACCGAGTCCAAGGCCCCCAAGGCCCTGCGCCTCGACCTGGTCGGCGTCGTGCTCGCCACCCTCGCGCTGGTCATGCTGATCTTCCCGCTCACCCACGGCCGGGAGAACGACTGGCCGCTGTGGGGCTTCGTCTGCATGGGCCTGGCGCCCGTCGTCTTCGCCGCGTTCGTCCTCTACGAGAAGTACAAGATCCGCAAGGACGGCTCCCCGCTCGTCGAGCTGTCCCTCTTCAAGGTCAAGAGCTTCGCCGGCGGTATCGCCGTCCAGCTGACCTTCGGCATCGCGACCGGCATCTTCTTCCTCGTCTGGACGCTCTACATGCAGATGGGCCTCGGCTGGAGCGCCCTGCGCGCGGGCACCACCGGCATCCCCTTCTCGATCGCCGTCTCGGTGGCCGCGGGCATCTCCGTCCAGAAGCTCGTCCCGCGCTTCGGCCGCAAGGTGCTCCAGGCGGGCGCGCTGCTCATGGCCGCCGGCCTGCTCCTCTACATCTGGGAGTCCGACCACTACGGCATGGGCATCGCGTCCTGGCAGATGGCGGCCCCGCTGATCGTCATGGGCCTGGGCATGGGCCTGATCGTGGCGCCGCTGACCGACACCGTGCTCTCCCAGGTGCCGCGCGAGCACGCCGGATCGGCCTCCGGCCTGATCAACACCACCGGCCAGATGGGCAACGCCCTCGGCCTCGGCCTGACCTCCGTCGTCTTCTTCGGTGTGCTCGACGACGACATGATCTACGGCCCGCCCTACGTCGAGGCCTTCCGCAGCGCCCTGTGGTGGGTCGTGGCGGTCCTCGTCCTGATCTTCGCGGTGATGTTCCTGCTGCCGCGCAAGCAGGTCTCGATGGCCGACCAGCAGCGCGAGTACGAGAGCGGGAGCGGCGGCGAGGACGCGGTCGCCCCGACCCCGACCCCGGCCGCCTAGGCTCCGGCTCCGCGCACGGACATGCCCGCCCTCGTGGGCGGGCATGTCCGTTTCGCTTGGTCATATCCCCCATATGCGGGTACCGTCGGAGCCAAGGTCACACAACCGGGCATCGAACGGACGTAAACCCACATGTACGCACCCGAGCGCCAACAGGAGATCCTGCGCCTCGCACGCGAAGTCGGACGGGTCGACGTGCTCTCCCTCGCCGGGCGGTTCCAGGTCACCTCCGAGACCGTCCGCCGCGACCTCACCGCCCTCGACCGCGCCGGGCTGCTGCGCCGCGTGCACGGCGGGGCCATCCCGGCCGGCCGGCTCGGCTTCGAGCCCGACCTCACCTCCCGCGAGACCGCCGCCCCCGACGAGAAGGACCGCATCGCGGCCGCCGCCCTCGCCCGGCTTCCCGTCGGCGGCAGCGTCATCCTCGACGCCGGCAGCACCGTCGCCCGGGTCGCGGCCGGAATGGCCCGCATGGAGACGCTCGCGCTCACCGTGGTCACCCACGCCCTGCCCGTGGCCGCCGGACTCGCCGACCACGCCGGCGTCGACCTCCACCTCGTCGGGGGCCGCGTCCGCCACCGCACCCTCGCGGCCGTCGACGCCTGGGCCCTGCGCGCCTACTCCGAAATCCGCGCCGACGTCCTCTTCCTCGCGACCAACGGCTTCACCGCCGAGGTCGGCCTGACCACCCCCGACCCCGCCGAGGCCGCCGTCAAACGCGCCGCGATCGCCGCCGCCCGCCGCGTGGTGCTCCTCGCCGACTCCGCCAAGGCCGGCCAGGAACGCTTCTCCCGCTTCGGCTCCTTCGCGGACGTCGACGTCCTCATCACCGACACCGGGCTCGACCCGGCCCACCAGGCCCTGATCGAGGCCGCCGGTACGGAAGTCGTGCTCGTATGATCCTCACCGTCACCCCCAACCCCTCCCTCGACCGGACCTGCGAAGTGCCTGCACTCGTCCGGGGCGAGGTGCACCGCACCGCCGGGGACCGCGTCGACCCCGGCGGCAAGGGGGTCAACGTCGCACGGGCCGTCGCGGCGGCCGGCGTGCACGCCACCGCCGTCCTCCCGCTCGGCGGCGCCTCCGGCGCCCTGCTCGCCGAACTCCTCGGCGCACAGGGCGTGGACGTCACCGCCGTCTCCATCGCCGGAAGGACCCGGTCGAACATCGCGGTCGCCGAACCCGACGGCACCCTCACGAAGATCACGGATTCCTGATCGCGGGAGGCGCGGGCCCGGCCGCCCTCGCCTCGGCGCTGGCCCACGGGGCGGCCGCCGTCCAGCTGCCGGGCAGCGCCATGCCGACGCCCGCGGACCTGCGCCCGGACGCGGTCCGCGTCACCGCCGACCCGCCGCTGGACCTCCCCCTGACCGACGCCTGGCCGACGACGGAAGCCCGAGCGGAGGCGGGGGAGTCCGGCCCGGGGCTAACGGACCCGGGTCCGCATCTTCATCGCCCCGCGCGCGGCGGCCTCGCTCTCGTAGACCTCGCACATGTGGCGGCCGTCCGGCGTGGCCGTGTGCTCGACCTCCCACAGGCTGAGCTCCGTCCCGTCGAGCAGCACGAAGGAGTGCTCGTACAGGCTGAAACCGGCGTCCCGGCCGTCGGCCAGGCACCGTCGGCCGCCGAACGCCTGGGTGATCTGGTGCGCGTAGGCCGAGCGCAGCAGTGCCGCCACCCGCTCCCCGGGGCGGTCGGCGTTCTCCGCCCGGCGCAGCACCCGGCGGGCGTGGTCCGCGGACTGCTCCACCGTGTACTCGCGGTGCCGCTCCCTCGGCGCCGAAGCGGCGAACAGGGCTCCTAGGAGCGCCAGATCGCCGTCGAGGCCGTCCTCGTCCCCGCGGTCCCCGAGCGGTGACAGCACGGCGTCCGACGGGGTCTCACCGAAGATCCGTGCCACGGCGAGCCGGAGTTCGTCCTTGCCCGCGTACACCTCGCACCGGGTGCCGCGGTCGCCCTTCAGCCGGTAGGCGAGCTCCCAGAGGGAGACGGCGGCGCCGTCGGGCAGCAGGTAGGTGTGCCGGTGGGTCTCCCGCCACAGCCCCGCCGAGGGGCTGTGGTGCGTGGTGTACAGCGAAGAGCTGTGGGCGAGCGCCGCCCCCAGGCGCTCGACCAGCGGGTCCGGGAGGTCGAAGGAGTTGAGGGCGCGGCCCAGGAGTCGCTCGAGGTGCGCCTCGGTTGTCTCGTACGGATCGCTCAAGGTGGGTCTCCAGGCCGTCGCAGCTTGTCACTTCGCGGAAGCACAACGTAGCCCCTGGCGCTGACATCACGTCCGGGGTTCGGTAAAACGTCCGGGAAGTATCAGGGGTTCCCACCACACCTTCAGGTCAACTTGCGCACGTTTGGGCAGGGTTGGCGCCGTTATGTGGTTAATGGGGGGAATATGGGCGGCATGGCAACGAATACAGTGAGCGTCCCGCGCCAGCAGCGCCGCTCCGGCAACCGCCCCGAGGGCGAACCGGCCCCGCCGTCAAAGACGTTGGCCTGGCTGCTGGCCGTCACCGGGGCCGCCGGACTGCTGGCCTCCTGGGTGATCACCCTCGACAAGTTCCTCCTGCTGGAGGACCCGGACTTCAAGCCGGCGTGCAGCCTCAACCCGGTGGTCTCCTGCGGCAGCGTGATGAAGAGCGAGCAGGCCGCCGCGTTCGGCTTCCCCAACCCGATGCTCGGGCTGGCCTGCTACGCCGTCGTGGTCTGCGCGGCCGCGGGCCTGCTGGCCGGGGCCCGCTACCGGGGCTGGTTCTGGCTGGGACTGAACGCCGGCTCCCTCTTCGGCACCGGCTTCTGCGCCTGGCTGATGGTGCAGTCGCTCTACGAGATCAACGCCCTGTGCCTGTGGTGCTGCCTGGCCTGGACGGCGACGCTGCTGATGTTCTGGGCGGTCACGGCGTACACCGTCCGTACGGGGATCCTGCCCGCCCCGGGCCCGCTGCGGACCTTCTTCGCCGACTTCGGCTGGGCGCCGCCCGCGCTGCACCTGGGTGTGATCGGCATGCTGGTCCTCACCCGGTGGTGGGACTTCTGGACCGGCTGACCCGGCGGCCGCGCACGTGCGGGGGCCCCGGCGGCCGGACGCCGCCGGGGCCCCGTCACTTCGCTCCACGGGCGCCGTGGCCCTGACCGGGAGGGAGAGCGGGAATCAGCTGCCGATGGAGCCGTTGCCGGAGAGGACCGGGATGTTGTCCAGGATGTGCGAGAGCGGCTCGTCGCCCTTGGCCTGGGTGGAGTTCTCGGTGCACTGCTGGTTCTGCGGGTTGGACAGGACGTTGATGTCCTGGACGCCGATGTTGAGCAGGGCCACCAGCGACTGGGCGTTGACCTTGGCGGGCAGGGCGATGCAGGGCTTGTTCAGGCTGCCCTGGACCAGGCCGAGCTGCGGGCTCAGGTCGCCCTCGGTCTTCTGGTTGCCGTAGATCTGGGAGGCGCCGTTGCCGTTGACGGTGTTGATCCCGTTGTCGTTGCCGATGGCCATGGCCGGGGTCGCGAGGGCCGCGCCCGCCCCGACGGCGACGGCGGAGACCGCGGCGGCGGTCATGATCTTCTTGAACATCACTGGTCCTTCTTTCGCACGAGTGCCCACGTGTGGAGCGCCCTGGTCAACTGGCCAGCCGGGGGGTTGGTTCCGCCCCTTCACTCAATCGGCCCGTTCGCGCGGCGCTTTTTCCCCAACCCGGGTGAGGTCGCTCCGGACGCCTGCGCGAAGCCCGTACGCAGCCCCTGGCGCCGGCCGCGCGCTCACGATGCGGTTGCGCTCCGTACGAGGTGTTCGCACGGTGGGTGAAGGAGTGGATCAATTTGTTCCGCTTTTGTGCGACCACAGAAGGAAACCTCATGCACCGCACCAAGCCGTCCCGCGCCCGCGTCCTCGTCCCGTCGGCCCTCGCGGTCGTCATACTGTCCGGCGCGGCCGCCCCCGCGGGCGCCGCGGACGGTTCCGGTGCCACCGTCACCGAACGGGTGGCTTCCGTGCGGCGGCAGGTGGAGAGGATCGAGGAGCGGGTCGCGGCGGGCCCGGTCGACGACCTGCTCGCAGGCCTCGCCAAGACGCTGGAGGACCTCCTCAAGTCCCTTACGGGCCTGCTGCCCGCCGGGGTGAACCTGCCGTCGATCCAGCTGCCGAAACTGCCCGCCCTGCCGGCCATCCCGGGTCTGCCGGACCTCAAGCTCCCGCCGATCGAGCTCCCCAGGCTCCCGGTCACGGTTCCGGCCCTGCCGTCGACTCCGGCCGTCCCGCCGGTGGACGCCCTGGTTCCCGCGATCCCGTCAATCCCGACGATTCCGGACATTCCCCTGCGCAACTAGCCTGCGTGGACGGCGGGTTCCGGGTCCGATGGTTACGACTATTGGGCTGAACAGGTCAGATCCGGCCCGGAACCGTGTCGTCTCGGGTGGTGGACCGTTTCGCTCGGTGTGAGCCCCGGGATCGGGGCAGGACATCGAAGAGAAGGTGCACTTCCCATGAACTCTGCTGCCAAGAAGGCCGCCGTGGCCCTGGCCTCCGCCGGTCTCGCCGTTGCGGGTGCCGCGGGCGCCGCGTCCGCCGACTCCTCGGCCGAAGGCGCGGCCGTGGGTTCCCCCGGTGTTCTCTCGGGCAACCTGGCCCAGGTCCCGGTCCACGTTCCGGTCAACGTCTGCGGCAACTCCGTGAACGTCATCGGCCTGCTGAACCCCGCGTTCGGCAACGTCTGCGTCAACGACTGACGTACGTACGTCCCAGTCGGCACCACGTGACCGTGGGCGCCCCCGGCCTCGCCGGGGGCGCCCACGGTCATGTCCGGGGCCGGTTCACTGACCGCCGTTGAGCTTCACCCCGCCGAGCAGCGGGGACGCCTGGGTGGCGCCGTTCGCCAGACCGAGGACCTCGCCGGGGGCGTTGTTGCGGATGGTGTTGACCTTCTGCACGGTGTCGACGGCCTTGTCGACCGTCTGACCCTGCTCGGCCAGACCGTTGCCCACCGTCTGGGGGAGCGACTCGGTGACGGGACCCGCGGCGTTCAGCACCTCGGTCAGCCCGCCCGTCGCGCTCATGGGGGGCATGGAGGCCGGCGCGTCGGCGGCGAAGGCGGGGGTCGCGGCGCCGAGGGCGGCGACGGAGCCGACGACGACAGCGGCGACCTGGGAGAGCTTCATTATCGAAATCCTCTTCTTTTCGGGGGCGGAGGCATCGGCGGCGCCCGTCGCGCCGCTTTCGCCCTGGGTAACGATTACCCGCCGCCGCGGAAACGCGGACCGGGCACACGGCAGCGGCCGGAGAATCCGTCAAGGGATTCTCCGGCCGCTATTTCTTGCGATTCCTGCGATTCTTCTGATTACCGGTATTCCCGGTCAGGCGATCCGGGACCGCCGGTACAGGATCGCGCCGCCGAGGACCAGGGCCGCGGCGAGGGCCGCCGCGGCTCCGGCCTGGCCGGCCCCGGTCGCGGCCAGCTCCGGGGCCGTCGCGAGGGCGGGTGCCGGAGCCGTCGCCGGGACCGGCGCGGGGGCGGCCGTCACGGGGGGAGCCGGCGCGGGGACGGGAGCCGGCACCGGGGGCAGGTGCACCGGGACGTCACCGGCGGGGGCCGCCGGAGGCTGGTCGGCCGCGGGCACGGCCTCCGGAACCGGTACGGGGGCGGGCGCGGGGCGCTCCACGGGCAGGCTGCCGTGCGGCGGCCGGGGAGCGGGTGCCTCCTCCCGCGCGGCGGGCGGTGCGGGGGCCGGCGCCGGGACGGGCGCGGGGAGGGTGTGGGGCTGCTCCTCGGGCTGCTGCACCGGGTGCGGAGGCCGGGGAGCCTCCGGGGCCGGTACGGGTGCGGGGAGGGTGTGCGGCTGCTCCTCCGGCTGCTCCTCCGGCTGCGGGGCGGGTGCCTGCGCTGCCGGGACGTGCGGGGCCGGGGCCGGGTGTTCCGCGACCGGCGCCGGGTGGGGCGCGGGGTGCGGGTGCGACTGGGGCTGGGGCTTCGGCAGGGGCTTGGGCTGCGGGTGGTGCGGGGCGGGGGCGGGCGGGGCCGGGTGGGGCGCGGGGTGTCCGGCGTGCGGCGCGGGCTGCGGGGGGTGGTCGTCGCACTCCTCCTCGCCCTGGGGGCCCCGGTCCCCGTCACCGGGGCCGCCGTAGCCGCCCCGGTCCTCGTGCGGGTCCTGCTGCGGGCGGGGTGCCGCGTGCCGGGGGGCGTGGGAGCGGGGCTCCTCGTGGCCGCCGCCCCCGTAGCCGCGTTCCTCGTCCTGGCGCTGCGCGGGCAGGGCGTGCCGGCCGCCCCGGTGCTGCTCGCGCTCGTCGCGCTCGTCGAGGTAGCGCTCCAGGGCCGCGGAGCTCTCGGGGCTCAGGTAGCGCTCGTAGTCGTGGCCGGCGTCGGAGCCGGTCGTGTTGACGCAGGTGTTCCCCATCGCGGGGTTGAGCGCCGCACCCCCGTCCACGCTGTTGCCGCACACGTTGGGCGCGAACGTGATCGGTACCGAGACGCTGTTGCCGGACAGCACGCCCGGCGAATGAGAGGCCTCGGACATCGCCCCGGGATGCGCGTAGGCCGCGCCGGCCGCGATCGACAGCAGGCTGGAGGCGGCCGCCGCCGTGAGCACCCCCTTGCCGAGTACCTGTCGGCTCAGTACCTGTCGCATGGGTCTTTCCCTGTCTACCGGCGCGGGGGCCGGTGCTCAATCGAAGACGGCCTCGGAGTGCACCGCCGTGCACTCCGAGGCCACCCGAGGAGGTCTGCCCTGGTGGGCACAGGCGCTGCGTCAGGCGTTGACGCAGGTGTTGCCGAACGCGGGGTTCAGCAGCGCGATCACGTTGACGGTGTTGCCGCAGACGTTCACCGGGACGTGCACCGGGACCTGCACGAGGTTGCCGGACAGGACGCCCGGGGAGCCGACGGCCTGGCCCGCGGCACCCGCGTCAGCCATGGCGGGGGCGGCGGCACCGGCGGCCATCAGGATGCCGGCGGCCAGGACGACTGCCTTCTTGTAGGTCATTTGATTTCAATCCTTCCCGCAGAGGTGTATCCGCTGCACAAATAACAACGAGCGGCCGGGGGAAAAGAAACCGGGATTTTCCGGAGGGTGTGGACGAATTCACTCCGATGGTCCGGCCGCTCGTCCGTGCAATTCCCGCCCCCATTTGCGGTGGTGGAATTGGCGCGGTCCCGACATGCGGCGAGGCCGCCGCGCCCCGAGGGTGCGGCGGCCTCGCTGGCGCGGGGCGCTGGGTGCGGTCAGCTGCCGGCGGAGGCGTTGCCGGAGAGGACCGGGATGTTGTCCAGGATGTGCGAGAGGGCCTCGTCGCCCTTGGCCTGGGTGGAGTTCTCGGTGCACTGCTGGTTCTGCGGGCTGGACAGGACCGGGATGTCCTGGACACCGACGTTGAGGAGGGCCAGCACCGACTGGACGTTGGCCTTGGCCGGCAGGGCGATGCAGGGCTTGTTGAAGGAGCCCTGGATCAGCGCCATCTGCGGGCTCATGTTGCCGTAGGTGGCCTGATTGCCATAGATCTGCGCGGAGTTGTTGCCGTTCACGGTGTTGATGCCGTTGTCGTTCCCGATGGCCATCGCCTGCGGGGCCATGGCGGCACCGAGACCCACGACGGAGGCGGCAACCGCTGCGCCGGCCACAAACTTCTTGATCATTATCGTCCCTTTTTTGCAGGATTGCCCGGTACAGGAGCACCCGGATCAACGGCCCGCCCCCGGCCCGGGTTGCGTGACTTCACTCGGATGCCGCCGTTTCGGACGGCACGGTTGACGCTCAGGCGTTCACGCGGGTGTCGCCGAACGGGGGGTTGAGCAGGGCGGTCGCGTTGACGGTGCCGCCGCGCGCGGTCGCCCCGTCCCCGCCGCGCGCGCAGGGGAGGCCCGCGCCGCCCGGCGGCGTCGCGGCGCTCGCGGCGGCCGGCTGCGTGGCGCCGCTCGCGACGGCCGTGGTGGTGCCGCGCACCGGTCCCTTCCCCATCCCCGCTTTTCCTTTCGGTTCGAACAATGGTGCAACCCATAACGACCCGCCCGACACGAGGGTGCGATTCATCGCCCAAAAGGCCGTATGAGCGAGTCCGGCGTGATTTCCCGCCTGATTTCTGACAAAGTGCACTTCTGTTTTGTCCCCTTGATCGAAAATGGAGACAGGCGTCATGGGTTCCTCCCGCAGAATCCTCGGCACAGTCGGCCTGCTGTCCTGCCTCACGCTTTCCGCACTCGTCCCCGTGGCGGAGGCCGCCGCGCCCCCGGCCCCTTCCGCCGCCGTCCGCGAATCACCCCGGATCCCCTTCACGCAGCGTTACCAGGCGGTCCAGCACGGCGGCCTGGTCCGGGCTTCCAACTCCTCGATCAGCTGCCGCTCGGCCGAGTCCCCCCAGGCCGAGCCGTGCCCGGAGGTGCAGAAGGGGGCGGCCGGGGTCAACGGCGACTTCGAGATGTTCTACGACGAGGTCGACAAGGACCCCGACACCTACAACTCCACCCGGGCCGAACTCAAGGTGCCGCAGGGCGCGAAGGTCTCGTACGCCCGGCTGTACTGGGGCGGGAACCTGCGCGTGGGCGAGCAGAAGCCGCCCGAGGACAACGGCCGGGTGCTGGTCGCCGAACCGGGCGGCGCCTACAAGGCGGTGCTCGCCGACACCGTGGTCGGCCACCACACCGACGCGGGCAGCGACGCCTATCAGGCCTCCGCCGACGTGACCCCGATGGTGCGCAAGGGCGGCGCCGGCCTGTGGACGGTGGCCCAGCTCAACATCGCCATGGGGCACTCCGAAGTGGGTGCCTGGGGCGGCTGGACCCTGGTCGTGGCGTACGAGCACCCCCAGGAGCCGCTGCGCCGGATCTCCCTGTGGGACGGCTTCGAGTCGCTGGCCGCCGGCGCCGGGGAGGCCGCCGGGGAGACCGTGGAGATCGCGGGGCTGAACGTGCCGGCCGGGGCTGCGGGACGCGCCGGGGTGGTGGCGTACGACGGGGACCGCGGGACCCTCGGGGACTCGCTCACGGTGACCGCCGACAGTGGCCGCCGGATCAGCATCAGCGATGCCGAAAACCCTTTCAATGATGTGATGAATTCTACTATCACAGAATTCGGACGTCCCTCGTTCGTGCGACAGCCCGAACATATGAATAACCTCGGATATGACGCGGACGTGTTCGATCTGAGCCCCGCCCTGTCCGGGGGCGCCCACACCCTGAACTTCAGGTTCACGGGCGAAAGTCAGGGTCAATTCCTCGGTGTGCTCTTCGTTCAGACAGACGCGCGCCGCTGAACGCAGGAGACCACTTCCCGTGCGGAAACAGTCCTCACCAGCCCCCACACCCGCCCCGGAGCCCTTGACCGTCCTGCACCTCGTGCAGCCCGTCGACGGCGGAGTCGCCCGGGTCGTCACCGACCTCGTACGGGCCCAGGCCGCCGCCGGACTGCGGGTGCTCGTCGGCTGCCCGCGCGGCGGGCGGCTCACCGACGACGCCCGCGCCGCCGGCGCCGAGGTGCTCACCTGGCACGCCGGGCGCTCCCCGGGCCCCGGCCTGCCCGCCGAAGTGCTCGGCGCCGCCAGGCTGATCCGCCACGTCCGCCCCGACCTGCTGCACCTCCACAGCGCCAAGGCGGGACTGGCCGGGCGGATCGCCGTACGAGGCCGCGTACCCACCGTGTTCCAGCCGCACGCCTGGTCCTTCGACGCCGTCGGCGGCGCCACCGCCGCCCTCGCGCTGCGCTGGGAACGGACCGCAGCCCGCTGGGCCGACCGGGTGCTCTGCGTCAGCGAGTCCGAACGCCGGGCCGGGGAATCCGAAGGCGTCACCGCCCGCTGGTCCGTCATCCGCAACGGCGTCGACCTCGACCGCTTCCGCCCCGCCCACCGCGACCCGGACCGCGAACGCGCCGAGGCACGGGCCGCCCTCCCGCTGCCCGCCGGCCTCACCGGCGACGGGCCGCTCGCCGTCTGCGTCGGCCGGCTCTGCCCCCAGAAGGGCCAGGACGTCCTGCTGCGCGCCTGGCCCGAACTGCTGGGCAACGTCCCCGGCGCCCGCCTCGCCCTCGTCGGCGACGGCCCCGACGCCGAACGGCTGCGCCGCGCCGCGCCGCCCGGCGTGCACTTCGCGGGGGCCGCCGCCGACATCCGCCCGTGGCTTCGGGCCGCCGATCTCGTTGTACTGCCGTCGCGGTGGGAAGGCATGGCGCTCGCCCCGCTCGAAGCCATGGCCTGCGGCCGCCCGGTCCTGGTCTCCGACGTCAGCGGTGCCCGGGAGAGCCTGCCGCCCGGCCAGGGACGGCACTGCCTGGTACCGCCGGAGGACCCGACGGCGCTGGCCAAGGCCCTGGGACGGCTGCTCACCGAGCCGCGGCTGCTCACCGAACTCGGGGAGCAGGCCCAGCAGTACGCCCGGACGGAGTTCGACGTGCGGCGGACCACGGACGCGGTCACCGGCCTGTACCACGAACTGCTTGGCAGGCCCCGGCCCTTGAACCAGGAGAGCGTCAGCCGATGACGATGGACAGCGCACCCGCCCGGCACACGGGGCAGGGCGCCACGGCGCCCGCCGGCGGCGGCGCCTTCGCGCCCGCGCCACCCGCGGAAGCCCGCCGCACCGTGCCCGCGATCCACCCCCCGCGCGGACCCCGGACCGACCGGGCCCGGCCCGCCGTCCGGCCCCGGCGGACCATCCGCCGCGACGGCGCCGCCGCGCTGGTGACCGCCGACGCCCTGGCCGTCGCCGTCACCGCGGCCACCCTGCCCGCGGACGTCCTGCCGCCGTCGGCCACCGGCCCCTGCATCGTCCTGCTCCTCGTCCTCCTCGCCGCCCTGCACGCGCAGGGCGGCCTCTACCGGCCCCGGCTCACCCCCTCCGCCCTGCTCGAACTGCCCGCGCTGGCCGGGCGGGCCGCCGTGCTGTGGTGCGGGGCCGCCGCCGTCCTCGCCACCACCGGGCCGCGGCAGTCCCTCGGCTGGAGCACCCTCCTGGGCGCCGTCGCCCTCCAGACCCTCCTGGTCTGCGCCGGCCGCGGCACCGTCCACGCGCTCCGCCGCCGCTCGGCCCTGCGCCACCCCGTCTCCACCCTCGTCGTCGGCCCCGGGGACGGGGCGGGCGCCGTAGCCGCCGCACTGCACGGACGCCCCGAGTACGGACTGCGGCCCGTGGGCATCGCCGACACCGCCGCACCCGCCGACGGGGAACGCGGCCAGCTCCCCGTACTCGCCACCCACGAGGACGTCCGGCGCGCCGTCATCCAGAACTCCGTCCGACACGCCGTGTTCACCCGGCCCCCCGAAGCCGACGAACGCACCGCCTCCCTGGTCCGCCTCTTCCACGACCACGGCTGCCGGCTCTGGCTCGCCGACCCCGCAGGTACCGCCAAGGTCACCGGCATGCGCGTCGCGCAGCCCGCCGACCAGCTGTGGGGGTACGCCGTACAGCCGCTGCTGCCGCGCCCCGCCCGGACCGCCGAACGCACCGCGAAGCGGGCCATCGACTCCCTCCTCGCCGCCCTCGCCCTCCTCGCCGCCGCCCCCGTCATGGGCGCCTGCGCGCTGGCCGTACGGCTCTCCGACGGACCCGGGGTGATCTTCCACCAGGAACGGGTCGGCCTCTACGGACGCCCCTTCACCCTGCTGAAGTTCCGCACCCTGCGCGCCGACGAGCACGAGTCCGCCACCCGCTGGACCGTCGCCGGCGACCGCCGGATGAGCCCCGTCGGCTCCTTCCTGCGCAAGTCCTCCCTGGACGAACTGCCGCAACTGTGGAACGTCGTACGGGGTGACATGAGCCTGGTCGGTCCCCGCCCCGAACGGCCCTTCTTCGTCGCCAAGTTCAGCAGCGTCCACCCCGGCTACGAGGCCCGCCACCGGATGCCCGTCGGGATCACCGGACTCGCCCAGATCAACGGACTGCGCGGGGACACCTCCATCGAGGACCGGGCCCGCTTCGACAACCACTACATCGACACCTGGTCGCTGTGGCAGGACCTGTGGATCCTGGCGCGCACCGCGGCCTCCTTCTTCCGCTTCCGGCTGGGAGGGAGCTGACCGATGAGCCTCGCCACCGCCGGGCCCGCCCGGATCACGGACCTGGCCGGCCCGCTGCGCCGCCACTGGCCGCTGCTGCCGCTGGCCGCGACCGTCCTGTTCCTCCTCGCCCCGCTCCCCGCAGGGGACGCCACCGCCTCCGGGAAGGTCGGCCCCGCCGACGCCGCTTCGCTGCTGCTCGCCCTCGTCTGCGCCGTACAGGCCCTGCGGGGCCGGGTACGGACGCTGACCCCGCTGGGCGTGCTCGTCCTCGGGGCCCCGGGCGTCGGGCTTGCCGTCTCCACCATGACCGCCGGGGACCCGTACGCCGCCCTGCCCGGGTTCGTGCGCTACCTCCAGGTCTTCGTGCTCGTCCCGGCGGCCGTGGTGCTGCTGGTGCGCGACGCCCGCGAATTCCGGCTCGCCGCCGGGTGCTTCGTGGTGCTGGCCCTCGTCCAGGGCGCCGTCGGCGTCGCGCAGTTCGCGACCCACACCGGCGCCTCCTACCAGGGCGAGGACATCAGGGCCGTGGGCACCTTCGGCCCCGGCGACGTCATGGGCATGGCCACCGTCGTCGCGTACGGGCTGATCGCGGCCACCGCCGCCGCCCTCGCGCCCGGCCTCCCGGCCAGGGTCCGCAGGATCGCCGGGGGCTGCGCGCTGGTCCTGGTCGTGCCGCTGGTGCTGTC
The DNA here is from genome assembly GCF_041862025.1 of Streptomyces sp. AB3(2024). Taxonomy (NCBI): domain Bacteria; kingdom Bacillati; phylum Actinomycetota; class Actinomycetes; order Kitasatosporales; family Streptomycetaceae; genus Streptomyces; species Streptomyces sp. AB3(2024). The sequence continues at coordinate 1,082 of NZ_JBGWAB010000005.1, read as the reverse complement.
CTTCAGCCGGGGCGCCTGGATCGCCACTGCGGGGGCCGCGCTGCTGGTGATGGGCCTGGCCGGCATCCGGCGGGCACTGACGGTGCTGACCGCGCTGACCGCGCTGGGCGTGGTGCTGGTCGGCGGGCTCGGCGTCGGCTCCGAGATGGTCGCGGAGCGGCTGACCTCCATCACCCAGGTGTCGAGCGCGCCCGACCAGTCGGTCACCGACCGCTACACGATGTGGGCCGCCGCCGTGGCGATGTGGCGGGAGCGGCCGGCGGTGGGGGTGGGGCTCAAGGGCTTCCCCGCCCACCGGGACGGCCACTCCTCGCTCGGCCTGTCCTCCGGCAGCGACACCGCCGGCGCGGGCCAGGGGTTCATCAAGCAGCCGCTGCTGTCCCCGCACAACATGTACCTCCTCATCCTCGGCGAACAGGGCCTGACCGGACTGCTCGCCCTGGCGGGCGGCTGGGCGGCGCTCCTCGTCGCGGGCCTGCGCCGGTACGCCGCCGACCGCCCGGCGCGGGGGATCCGCGACTGCGGGCTGATCGCGCTCGGCCTCCTGGTGTGGCAGCTGACGGACTTCCTGTACGCGGACATCGGAGGCCCGTCCACCGTGCTCACCGGAGTGATCATCGGCCTGGCGGCCTGGTGGGCGCTGCCGTCGCCCGGGGGCGCGGGCGGTCCGGGCATTCCGGGTGTTCCGGGCGGCAGGGCCCTTGAGGGACCGGCGGCCCGGTGACCGACACGACTCCCTGGCGGCGGCCCGCGGCCGCGGCGACCGAGGTCGCCGCGCCCGCGGGCCGTCCGCCGCACCCGGCCCCGCCACACGGCTCCACCGGCTCCACCGGCGCCACCGGGTCCGCGGTCCCTGCCGGTTCCTCCGGGCGCGCCGGTGCGCCCGGGCCCGTCGGATCCGCCGGTTCTCCCGGATCCCCGGGATCCGCCGGAACCAGTTCCTCCGCAGGGGCCGCGGGGGGGGCGCGCGCGCCCCCCCCCCCCCCCCCCCCCCCCCCCCCCCCCCCCCCCCCCCCCCCCCCCCCCCCCCCCCCCCCCCCCCCCCCCCCCCCCCCCCCCCCCCCCCCCCCCCCCCCCCCCCC